>JASFIX010000054.1:0-12834 GCA_050122435.1 Desulfobacterales bacterium | reverse complement strand
GTGATCAAAAAATTCCACCACGATCTCGAGGCCGGGCTCGGGGTTGAGATTACCCCGGCCAAATTGTCGAAAGCCATTCAAACCTTTAATCAAATTCGAAGCGGTTTGCAGCGTATCTATGAGATTAGAAGAGATCATCCCGGTGCACTGAGCAGCCGTGACCTTCACGCGATTGTCAGAGCTTCGATGGTAATGGACCGCAATGTGCTAGCCGACAGGTTGCCGGCGGTCGTTGATTTGCTTAAAACCCAAAACCATGAAACCGATACCGCTGGGAAGCGACTGGTGCTGACCGGTGGAATTTGCAGCATGCCGGAAATTTATCATCAGATCGAAGACGTCGGGGGAACTGTGGTGTGGGATGATTTCTGCACCGGATCGCGTTATTTTGAGGGAAGGATAGACCCGCATGGGGATCTGTTGAATTCCATCGGGCAGCGCTATTTTAATCGTATCATTTGTCCGGCCAAACACCGGGATTGTTTCAGCCGGGGTGACAGCCTTTTACAAATGGTTAAAAACACGCAGGCCCAGGGCGTCATTTTTGTTCTTTTGAAATTTTGCGATCCGCATGCCTTTGATTATCCCTATATAAAAAAATTATTGGATCGAGACGGAATTCCCAGTATGCTCCTGGAGATAGAAGATCAGCAGACCTCAGAGGAACAATTGAGGACCAGGTTGGAGGCTTTTATAGAACTTCTCTAAATGTTAATTCCGAAAAGGCTATTTTTCCCAATCTCTGTGTCAGAAAAAGATTTTAATCCTCGAAATACTAAAATGTATGCCTCCGGTTAAAATCTTTGTCTTCCTTGACCTTGGAAAAAATATCTCATTTTGGAATTAACATTAAGTTATTAAATTTGCTCAGCACTATAAATAAGCAAACGAAGTGATTTGGAAATAAGCATGAAAAAAGGTGAAAAGAGTAAAGATCTCGAGTTGGAAAAGCGTGAGATTAAATGCGTAAAGCAGATGAAAGAGATTATGACCGAGTACTACATCGAGGCCAAGACAGCCGGGCAAACAGGCAAGAAGGTGGCCTGGATTACCAGCGGCGGCCCGGTGGAACCCCTGATTGCTATGGATGTCATTCCGGTGTATCCGGAAAATCACGGCGCCATGATCGGAGCCGCTAAAATGGGCGTGGATCTTTGCGAAAAAGCGGAGATTATGGGGTATTCGCGAGATCTCTGCTCTTATGCGCGTGCGGATATCGGCTGCGCGCCGATCGATGGAGGGCCAATCGGCGGACTGCCCCGACCCGACATGCTGGTGTGCTGCAACAATATTTGCGGGACAGTTCTCAAATGGTACGAAATTCAGGCACGCTATTATGATGTGCCGCTGTTTATTCTGGACACGCCTTTTTGTCACACCGAATTTTCAGATGATGCCCAAAAATATGTGCGGGAACAGATTACCGAATACGTGAAATTTCTTGAAACGGTCTGTGGCAAGAAAGCTGACAACGACCGCATGGCCCAAGTCGGCCGATTGGCTATTGAGGGTCAGCGTTTGTGGCAGGCGGTGCTGGACACCACCACCCACAGGCCGTCACCGATGAGTGCCTTTGACGCTTTTTTTCATCTGGCCTTAATCGTGACCCTGCGTGGCACTCAAGTTACAATTGACTATTATACGGCCCTTTTGAAGGAAATGAAAGAGCGGGTTCGCGCCGGAATCGGTGCCGTACCGGATGAAAAGTATCGGCTTTTATGGGACAACCTGCCGGTCTGGTATCGGACGCGCTGGCTATCCGAAAAATTTGCAGCGCAAGGCGCCTGCCTGGTGGCGGATACCTATACATCGGCTTGGTGCAGCTCACTGAAATATCTTAAGGAAGACAATTTTTTGGATTCGATGGCCGAAGGCTATTCCCGCATATATCTAAATATCAGCGTCGATGAAATGGCTGAAAATGTCCTGCAGATGATCGATAAATATGAGGTTGACGGTCTGGTGATGCATTCCAACCGCAGCTGCAAACCGTATTCGCTCGGCCAGTATGATATCCAGAGAATCATTCAACAAAAAAGAAGTATCCCGACCTTGCTGATCGAGGCCGATATGGTCGATGAGCGCAGTTTTTCTGAAAGCCAGATTGAGACCCGCATCGATGCATTTATGGAGGTGCTCAAGAATAAGAGATGATGGGGTTTCGGGTGTCAGGTGTCAGGTGTCAGAAATAAGCTTTTGCCGGTTTCAGCTTTTGAGTATTCGTAAATTGATTATCGATATTCGAACCGGCTAGCTATACAAAATAGAGCAAACAGCGCATAGCTCAGGGCGCACCGCAGATGGAAATTAAAATTTTAAATCCGCAATCTGCAATGGAAAGGGTGTTTTTATGATAACCGTGGGTATTGATGTGGGTTCAATTACAACCAAGGCGGCTGTTGTAGAGGACGGCAACTTAGTTTCTGATCGGGTGATGTTAACCGGCTATAATGCGCAGGATGCCGGGACTAAAATCTATGAGAAAATTCTTGCCGATCTGGGAATAAAAGTCTCTGCCGTAGATAAAATTATTGCAACCGGTTACGGCCGCAAAAGTGTTGCCATCGCCGACAAGGCGGTTACTGAAATCACCTGCCATGCTGTTGGTGCGCATTATCTGAATCCGGCCGTTCGCTCGATTATCGATATCGGCGGTCAGGACAGCAAAGCCATCGTGGTCGATGAAAATGGCGGTGTGAAGGATTTTGCCATGAATGATAAGTGTGCGGCCGGGACCGGACGGTTTTTAGAGGTCATGGCCCGGGCGCTTGAAGTTGACATCAATGATTTTGGCGAGGTTTCACTAGAAGCCGATACACCGGCAAAAATCAGCAGTCTGTGCACTGTTTTTGCGGAGTCAGAAGTTATTTCACTTATCTCCAAAGGAGAAAAAAGAGAAAATATCATTGCCGGTATCCATGAATCGATTGCCTCTCGTGTGGTCGCCATGGCCGGCCGCATCGGTCTGTCAGCCCCGCTGATGATGACCGGTGGTGTTGCCAAAAATAAAGGGGTGGTTAAAGCCCTGGAAGCCAAAACCGGCTATGGCATTGAGGTATCAGAAAAGACCCAGGTAACCGGGGCCATCGGGGCAGCCTTGATTGCAAGTTCCCAATCCTAATCCTCAAATGTCAATATGTCACGGACGTCCCTTTGATTGCCGGTTTCCAATGGTGAAATTAATCTTCATTTTCGGGCTCAAGCTTCATGTGGTCCGGTATCATCATCGCTTCTACGATGATTTCCTTTAAGGAAAGCGTCGTGATTCCCAATTCGTATTCTTCTCCCAGATCGTTGATTTGATCAAAACAGTTGTGGCAGGGTGTGATTACGATCTGGGCTCCGGTCTCCCTGATTTGATCGGCCTTTAATTTTCCGGAAGCCATCCTGAAGGGCTTGTAGTCCGGCCCCATCGGCATAATGCCACCACCGCCGCCACAGCAGTGATTGTGTTCGCGATTGGGGGCCATATCCCGAAAATCTTCGGCAATATAAGGAATGATTTTGCGGGCATGTTCCCAGAGTCCGCCGTTGCGGGATACATTGCAGGGATCCTGGTAGGTGATCGGTTCTTTGATTTTTTTATTGGGGTCGATTTTAATGCGACCGTCGCGCAGGTACTCGTAGAGTAACTGGACATAATGAACGATTTTCACCGGCGGCTTGCCATCCGGGTACCCGGCAAGATAGGGCCCTTCGAAGGCCATTGAGCGATAGGCGTGCCCGCATTCGGTAATCAGAATGTGCTGTGCCTTGAGTTCCTGCGCTTTTTCATAAACGTTTTTAACCTGTTTGCCGGCCAGATTGCGGTTGCCGGCAAACATGGGCAGGTTGGTGCAATCCCAGCCGAAAGTGGGAATGGTCCAGCTTTCTTTTGCAGCCGCAAAGATAATCGCAGCGTTTGAAATGTCCTGGGGATAATAAACGGGCTCTCGCGGATTAATGGTATACATATATTTGACGCCGGGCTGATCCACCGGGATATCTACCCCCCGGTAATCATCTTCTACCTCTTCGACCATCCACTCACAGGTATCGACCAGTTCTTCCACCGGGATGCCCATATGGTTGCCGGTTTTATCGCAATGATCCGAAAAAAAGGCCAGTTGTTTAGGTGTCACTCCCTGAGAATGGCAGACACTGCGGGCGATGGCAATCATGGTGGCAACGTCGATACCGAAAGGGCAATACATTGAACAGCGCTTGCACATGGTGCACTGCAGCCATGCGATTTCATAACATTTTTCCAGAAAGGCGCGATCCACTTTACCTTTGCGCCGAATCATTTCACCCAGGGTGTGTTTGAATTTATAGGCCGGACTCAGGCGGGGATCTCGATCATTGCTGGCATAGACAAAACAGCTTTCCGCGCACAGCCCGCAGCGGGAGCAAATGCTCAACCAGGTTCGAATGCGGGCGCCATGATTCGCATCCAGTATTTGACGCACCCGTTTCACATCCACGGGCGAATCCGAAGGATTTTCAAACTCAAATTTTTTCTTATCGCTTTTCAATTTAATATAATTTCTAACTTTCGATTAAAATCCGAAGCACGAAATTCGAAATTCGAAACAAATCCCAAATTCGAATTTTCAAATGCTATTAAATCTAATAAGTTACCAAGAACGTGCTCCCCGCCTTCCTCCCATCTCAAAGCCGATAAACGCCCGGGTAAAAAAGAAAAGAATCATATGCCCCAGTTTGGTTATTGGAATCAGGATCAAGAGAATCTGGCTTAAAAAAATATGCAGGATCAGCATGACTTCATAGGGGCCCCATTGATGATATGCCAGAAAGCCGGTTAAAAAAGGCAACGTCGTCATAATTAGCAGAAAATAGTCCCATGAGCTGGTTAAAATGCGGACTTCGGGTTTAACACAGCGACGGATGAATAAAAAGACAGCAGCGGCGATCAGGACCAGCGTCAGTCCATCGGCCAGTACATCGGGCAGGGACCACAGGCTGATGCCAAAAGCTTCATCCCACAGCAGGATGTGGGCACTCAAAAACAGCGGGACAGCCAGTAACGACAGATGAAACAAAAATGCAACAATGGCAAAAACGGGCTGCTGACGCATCGAGGCGCTGGCCCAGGGGATTAACCATTGAAAAATCGATCGCAATCCCCAGCCAAGGCTGAAATGATTGTAAATCACCCGATCTTTTTTGAAGCTCAGGCGGAACAGGAGGGCGATTCGGACCAGCAAACCACCGATAAAAAAGATGAAGGTAAACCACAGAGCCGGGCCGGTCAGAAAATCATAAATAATATTCCAATTCATATCGTCTATCTAATGTGTCGTAATTTCACGCATGCGTGAACTGCAGCTTCTCCCTAATTTGAACGAGTGTCGAGATCGCAGATGCGCCTCTGGCCGATTGCCGCAGCTGCGGGTTGGGCCTGTGTCGATAAAAGGGTGGAATACTAAATTTATTGGTGGAATTTGTCAATTGAATAAGGTTTTAAAAGACGAAAAAAACGTCTATTTCACCACTTCAATAATTTCCTTAAAGCTGTCGTTGCCGGCGTCTTTAAGCAATTCAAACAAGGCCGTTTCGGTACTGGTCAAGACAGCGCCGGCGGCTTTGCATTTTTCGAGAGCGATCAACCGGTTTTCGGGGGTTCGGGAGGAGACCGCATCGGCGACTACCTGAACTTCGAATTTTAGATTTACTAGATCGGCCACGGTCTGGTAAACACAGACGTGCGCTTCAATACCGGCCACCAGTATGTTTTTGCAGTTGACGGCTTTGAGATTTTCCATAAACGCTTCGGTGCCGCAACAGCTAAAGCTAAATTTGCTCACCGGTTTCTTATCCGACAGGAGGTCGGCAATTTCCCGGATCGTCGGTCCCAGACCATCCGGATTTTGTTCAGCCCATAAGATGGGCAGCCCCAGTATCCGGGCCCCTTTAACCATTCTTGTGAGATTATCAAACAGGGCCTCTTTGTTGTGCATCGCCCGGGCTAATTTTTCCTGGATATCAATCAGGACCAGGGCTGTATCATCGGTTGTGATCATCTAATTTTCCTCCTTATTTAAAAAAATGGCAAAGTCTCTAGCAGACTCTGCCCCATAAATCCAAAAATATTCAAAATTTTTAAATTAGTATGAAATGCTGTGTTTCCACATACCAATTATTCGTCGAACACCGACTCGCTGCGCCATTTGCCGACCCGCATCCATCGGTCTCTTCGTTCGGTCGCGTTGCGGCGTTCTTTGCCGGTTCTTCTTTCCACACCCGTGACGAAATATTTTCGGCTGTTTTTCCTTCGTTTGTCCTGATCGCTGCGGCGTTCGATCGGAGACCGTTTCTGCCATGCTTCGATCTTTAGACCGTGTTCCGATACCTGTTCATTGTATTCCGGCAGACTCATATCGAATCGATTCGAGTTCTTAAGTTTTTCTTGTCTTAACAATCGGGTGGTTTTTTTTAACCAACGTTAAATATCTGTCATTATCTCAGTTATAAACAGACGTTTGTATTTGCGAGGGGTTATCTGTAGAGGTTCTAAAATCCAATTGAATAATATACGCCTGATTTAATAAGAAAAATTCAAAGACATGTCAATAAAAAATGCAGCAGATGGGAATCGCTTGAAATTTCATAGACTGCTTGCGGTGTATCTGAAAAAACATTGATCGTTGACACGATATCGGCCGCGGTATTTTAAAACGGCCAGGCGAACTTGAGGCCGGATTTTTGGGTTATATATTTTTGTTGCCAAACCCGATTTCTTTCTGCTATAGCCATTTTAATTAATTTCAGTTGTTTAATTGATGAGGGGCATTCATTTTTCTGCTCGAGATTTCCTTAGTCTTTTTAGATTAGAATGAAGTATTGAAGCATTCGGTTTTACTAGTCAGAATTGTCATCGGCGGAATGGTTTTTTTGATAAATTCCGTCGGGAAAACCTTAATTCCAAAGAAGAGGAGGAAAAATGATGAAACGTTTCAACTTGTGTGTTGTTGTCGTAATGGCGGTGGTACTGACTGCCGGCTTTGCGCTGGCGGGCACGCTCGATGAGGTTCGTGCCAGGGGGCACATCATTGCCGGTGTGAATGGCGGCGTTTTCGGATTCAGCATGCCGGATGACAAAGGTGTCTGGAAAGGCCTTGATGTCGATACCGCCCGAGCGATTGCCGCTGCCGTATTTGGCGATGCCGACAAGGTTAAATTTAAGGCGCTCACCGCTGTGCAGCGGTTACCGGCCCTACAGGCCAAAGAAATTGATGTGCTGTGCCGCAATACTACCCAGACCCTGACACGAGAGACCATCAATGGACTGAATTTCGCCCATGTCAATTATTACGATGGCCAGGGATTTCTGATACCCAAGAAATTGGGGGTCAAAAGCGCCAGAGAGCTGGAGGGTGCCACGGTATGTGTTCTTCCGGGCACAACCACCGAGATGAATGCAGCCGACTTTTTCCGAGCCAACAACATGAAGTGGAAACCGGTGGTTATTGAACAGACAGCTGAGCTCAACAAAGCCTTTTTCGCCGGGCGATGCGATGTCCTGACATCGGATATGTCTCAATTGGCCGCCCAGCGATCAGTATCACCGAATCCCGATCAATACATGTTACTGCCTGAAATTATTTCCAAGGAACCCCTTGCACCGGTGGTTCGTCATGGGGATGACCAGTGGTACGACATTGTTAATTTTACGGTCATGGCCCTGATTAATGCGGAAGAAATGGGCCTTAATTCGCAAAACGTGGATAAAATGCTCAAAAGCGATAATCCGGAAATCAAACGTTTTCTGGGAACCTCACCGGGTATGGGCAAAGCGCTGGGTCTGGATGAAAACTGGGCCTATAATATCATCAAACAGGTCGGAAACTACGGCGAAATTTATGAGCGTAACGTCGGCCCCAACACCCAGTTGGGCCTGGAACGGGGCCTGAATGCCTTGTGGACTAAAGGTGGTATTATGTATGCCGCTCCGTTCAGATAATCGGTAAGACTAAGGTGCCCCACCAGATGGGGCACCTTATTTTAATTTAACTGATATCGAACCATTACAATGAACTGATACAACTCCCCAAAAATCGCCTTTCGAAAGGCGCCGACCATAGCAGGCAAAAAAGCGATGCAGGCCGAAAACAGCCAAGCTAAAAAAATTCCATTCTGGCTCGATCCCAAGAAGCGCGCTATTATTTATCAGATTGGAACGCTGTGCATGGTCGGATTGTTGGCATACTATCTTGTTTCCAATACCCTGGCCAACCTTGAACGGCAGGCGGTTGCCACCGGTTTTGGTTTCCTACAAAAAGAATCATCCTTTGAGATCGGTGAGTCGCTCATCTCTTATTCAGCGGCCAGCTCATACGGGCGCGCCCTTATTGTCGGTGCGCTAAATACGCTGCTGGTTTCTTTTATCGGGATTATCCTGACGGTTATCCTCGGCACCTTTGTCGGTATCTCGCGCTTATCAACGAATTGGCTGGTATCCAAACTGGCGGGGGTCTACATAGAAGTCATGCAGGACATACCGATTCTACTGCAGCTTTTTTTCTGGTATGCCCTTTTTTATGAAATTCTACCCGGTCCCAGACAAGCTCTGAACCCCCTTGCCGGTGTTTTTCTGTGCAACCGCGGTCTTGTTTTTGCCATACCGGAATTTCAGGCGACCCACGCATATATGGGGGTTGCTTTTTTAGCGGGTTGTATCGTGATTTACTTTGTGCGTCGCTGGGCGCGCCAGCGACAGGCAGAAACCGGCCAAATTTTTCCCGTTTTTCGCGTATCAGTCGGTATTCTTTTGCTGTTTCCTTTTATTACCTGGCTGGTGGGGGGGGCGCCAACTGCCATGAGCGTGCCTGCACTAAAGGGGTTCAATTTTCAAGGCGGCGTCAATGTCAGTCCCGAATTTGCAGCCCTTTTACTGGGATTGGTGCTGTATACGGCAGCCTTCGTTGCTGAAGCCGTGCGTGCCGGCATCCAGGCCGTCAGTAAAGGACAACGGGAAGCGGCCATGTCCATCGGCCTGAAAACCGGTCAGGTACTACAACTGGTCATTTTGCCCCAGGCATTGCGGGTGATCATACCGCCGCTGACCAGCCAGATGCTGAGTCTGACCAAGAACAGCTCCCTGGCGGTGGCCATCGGCTATCCCGATTTTGTCTCGGTGGCCAATACCACCATGAATCAGACCGGGCAATCTTTAGAAGGCGTAGCCTTGATTATGCTGGTCTATCTGATTTTCAGCCTATCCACATCCGCGTTTATGAACTGGTACAATAAAAAGGTTAAACTGGTCGAAAGATAACGAGCACATGGAAGCATACGTTCAAGAGAAACCAGTAGATGCGGTAAAACCCCCGGTGGCCAGTGTAGGTGTTATCGGTTGGGTAAGGAACAATCTGTTCAATGGCTGGTTCAATTCTCTGCTTACCATCGTAACCCTATATTTTATGTGGATGGTTGTTCCGCCGTTGATCCAATGGGCCTTTATTGACAGTATGTGGGGCACCAGCGGAGCGGTTTGCAGGAATGCTGACGGTGCCTGCTGGTCGGTGATTGCGACCAATTTTCGTTTTATCCTTTTCGGCTTCTTTCCACATGATCAACATTGGCGACCGCTGGTTGCCATCCTGATCTTATGCGGTCTGCTGTTTTACAGCCGCAATCGCAATCATTGGAAAAAGCATTTACTTTATGCCTGGGTAATTGGCCTGGTAGTGATGGGCGTGCTCATGAGAGGCGGGATCTTTGGGTTATCTTCGGTAGAAACCACCCAGTGGGGCGGTTTACCCCTGACGCTTTTATTATCCGTTTTTGGTCTGACGATTGCCTATCCTTTAGGCGTCATTTTTGCCCTGGGGCGCCAGTCCAAAATGCCGACCATCAAGTGGATGTCGGTCGTTTATATTGAGTTAATCCGCGGCGTGCCTCTGATCAGCCTTCTATTTATGGGATCGTTTATCTTCCCGCTTTTCCTGCCCGAAGGCGTTAACTTTCCCACAATACTGCGAGCGCTGGTTGCCATTATTATATTTACGGCTGCTTATATCGCCGAGGTCGTACGCGGCGGTTTGCAGGGGATGGAGCGTGGGCAATATGAAGCCGCCGAATCCATTGGCTTAAACTATTTTCTGACCATGCGGCTGATTATTTTGCCCCAGGCACTTAAGATAGTGATACCACCAACAGTGCAGCAACTCATATCGGCCTTTAAAGATACCTCTTTGGTTGTCATTATTGCCCTTTTTGATTTACTCAAAACCAGTCAGACGGTACTGTCCAATCCCGAATGGATGGGGTTTAGCCGTGAAGTGTATATATTTGTCGCCATTCTGTATTTTTTGGGCTGTTTTTCAATGGCCAATTACAGCCGCAAGCTGGAAAAAGAGTTGTCAACCGAAGAGCATTAATTGATTAAGCACGGCGTTTTTCATTGATTTTAAAGTAAGAGGACCCAATGAACGAAGAAAAGCTAGAAAATAACCAAATGCAGACCCTGGAGGAACCGATTATCGAAATCAGCGATATGCATAAATGGTTCGGGGAATTCCACGTGCTGCGAGGTATCGACCTGACCATTCGCCAAAAAGAGCGGATCGTTATCTGCGGCCCATCGGGTTCCGGAAAATCGACACTGATTCGCTGTATCAATCGGCTGGAAGAACATCAGAAGGGCCAAATTATTGTCGATGGCATTGAGCTGACCAATAACCTCAAAAATATCGAAAAAATTCGTGCCGAAGTGGGCATGGTCTTCCAGCACTTTAATCTTTTTCCGCACCTGACAATCGTTGACAACCTTGCCCTGGGTCCAATTTGGGTCAGAAAAGTCCCTAAAAAAGAGGCCGAAGAGACGGCCATGTATTACCTGGAGAAAGTCCATATTGCCGATCAGGCCCTTAAATTTCCGGGCCAGCTTTCCGGCGGCCAGCAACAGCGGGTTGCCATTGCCCGCGCCCTGTGTATGTCGCCCAAAGTGATGTTATTTGATGAACCCACATCCGCCCTTGACCCGGAAATGATCAAAGAGGTTCTGGATGTGATGATCGACCTTGCCCAGGAAGGCATGACCATGATCGTGGTGACCCATGAAATGGGCTTTGCCAAAAGCGTGGCGCACAGGGTGCTTTTTATGGATTTTGGCCAGATTGTCGAAGGCAACACGCCTGAGGAATTTTTTGAAAACCCCCAGCACGACCGCACCAAACTGTTTCTCAGCCAGATTTTACATTAACGCTCCCATTTCATTAAAATTAGAAGCCTAATATGCGGTTTTATGTTAAAATAGGCCTGTTTGAGCATTTTTGCTTAATCAGGCCGTGAGGGCTTAAGTTTTTCGCGGCACCAACCGATATAGATACAGATATCAATATATTAGGGATCGGTTCGTCATCGAAAAACCGGATCAAATTAAACATGAATATATATTATGCCGATGGGGACCGGCAGGTCGGTCCCATAGACAAAACTGAGTTGCAGTCGCTGATAAAAGCCCGCAAAATTGATTCCCAAACACTCGTATGGCAACCCGGAATGCAAGCCTGGGAAAAATTGGGTCTTTTCGTGAAGCGCAAAACCCAAGGGGGCTCTCAATCGGTACCGGCAGCATCACCCGTGAAGCAATCGTTATGCTCTGAATGCGGCCAGGCCTTTGCTGAAAATGATATGATTCGGTTTGCCGAAGCGTGGGTGTGCGCAAGCTGTAAACCGCTTTTTGTTCAAAAAATCAAAGAAGGCGTTACGCTTGCCGGTGAGATGGAATACGCCGGTTTTTGGATCCGGGTGGGTGCCTGGTTCATTGACTATATTATAATGGGAATCGCCAGCGCCATTATTTACATCCCGCTTACTTTTATGGGGGTCTCCTCCTTTGATGAACCCGCTGCATTTGCCATTATTCAACTGATCTCCACCATACTTAATTTTATCATACCCGCTATCTATGAATCCTGGTTTGTGGGCAAATATGCAGCCACACCGGGAAAAATGGCCTGTAAATTAAAAGTGGTCATGTCAGAAGGCGGTCGGGTCAGTTTTGCGAGGGCCATTGGCCGGCATTTTGCAAAATACATTAGCGGTCTGATTCTGGGTATTGGTTACCTCATGGCCGGTTTCGACGAGCAAAAGCGCACCCTGCATGATCGAATCTGTGATACCCGAGTGATAAAATCAGGAGAAATATAAAATTTTAGATTTCGGATTTCGGATTTTGGATCTTAATGACCGATCAGACTGTATGGCATCATATTTCGTCCTTTTTTAATTCGCAATCAATAATCTAAATTCCAAATTCCGAAATCCAAAATCATAAGGAGTCAACTTTTGCTTTCGTGCACCCAGTGCAATACACCGTTCAGCGCTGAGGCGATCAACACCTTTACGCTAAATCCCTGTCCGACATGCAAGGAACCGATCCGTGCGGATGTTTTCCCGGCCCTTTTTCGTAAGTTGCCCTCCGGTCATACCGGAGATCCGTTGCAGGCTGAGAAAGAAGCCAGCTGCTTTTATCACCCTGGCAAAAAAGCCACCATTGCCTGTTCATCCTGCGGTCGGTTTTTGTGTACGCTGTGCGACGTAGAGTTCAACGACCGGCATCTTTGTCCGGTGTGTCTTGAAACCGGAAAAACCAAACACAAGATAAGGAATCTGGAAAACCATCGCGTTTGCTATGATAAAGTTGCGTTGTATATAGCACTGATTTCGATGATATTTGTATGGTTTACCCTTATTACAGCACCCGTTGTAATTTTTATGGTCATCCGTTACTGGGGCGCTCCAGGCAGTATCATTCCACGGACTAAAATTCGATTTATCCTGGCTTTCACGATCGCTAGTCTGCAAATTGCAGCATGGATCCTGTTT
>JASFIX010000053.1:0-13005 GCA_050122435.1 Desulfobacterales bacterium | reverse complement strand
TACGTTGAAAACTGAATCTTATGATCCTGGGCATATTTAACCACATTGTCTTCATCGATCATAATCAAACAGGTTAAATATTTGCGCCGGTCGCCGATAACGACGGCATCATTGATATAGAGGCTGGCCTTGAGTTTGTTTTCAATATACTGGGGCGTAATATTCTTGCCGCCGGCGGTAACGATAATATCTTTTTTGCGATCGGTGATTTTCAAAAAGCCGTCTTCATCGATTTCACCCACATCGCCGGAGTGCATCCAGCCATCAACAATTGTTTCAGCGGTGGCTTTGGGATTCTTGAAATAACCCTTGAAAACCCCCGGCGACTTCACCAGGATCTCTCCATCATCCGCAATTTTTAGCTCTATTCCGGTCAACGGCTGGCCGACGGCGCCGAATTTAACGCGCCCCATCCGTGAAAGCGTGGTC
Source organism: Desulfobacterales bacterium (assembly GCA_050122435.1). Taxonomy (GTDB): domain Bacteria; phylum Desulfobacterota; class Desulfobacteria; order Desulfobacterales; family JAHEIW01; genus JAHEIW01. The sequence continues at coordinate 12,576 of JASFIX010000053.1, read as the reverse complement.
GCACCGGTGCCCTCTGTCTGGCCGTAGGCTTCAATCAGATTCACGCCGATGGATTGATAAAACCGAAGAATTTCCGGGGCAATGGGTGCCGCACCGGATATGGCCACGCGTATCCTGTCAAATCCCATCCGCTCCCGCAACTTTCGAAAAACGGCCCAATAGGCCAGCTGGTAGGCAGTCTCCAGATAAATCGGGACCGGATTGAAATTCATTTTCAAGCGCGCACGTTCCTTACCAATTTTAAGCGCCAAATTGAAAACCAATCGCTTAAACAGGGTCGCATCGGACATCCGGATTTGAATGGCAGAAAAATATTTTTCCCAGATTCGCGGAACCGCGTATCCCACCGTGGGGGATATTTCCATCATATTTTCAACCACCGTCTCCATGCTTTCGACAAAATTGACGATGTGTCCGCAGGTAATATGGCCCAGCACCGTAAACAGTTGCTCGAAAATATGGCACAGCGGCAAAAACGACATCACCTCATCTCTGGTCGTCATGGGGTTATCGGTGGTGATGGCATGCCCCATCCAGATACAGTTGCGATGGGTGAGCATGGCGCCTTTGGGCGGGCCGGTGGTTCCCGAGGTGTAAATCAGGACCGAGAGGTCATCCGGCTCAATTTCTGCAATACGCTTTGTTAACATTTCCGGATTATCCGCAGCCACCTTGCTGCCGCTTTCAACCAGCTCTTCAAAGGTCATGACCATGGGGTCTTTGAATTGGCGCAGTCCTTCCGTATCCCAGACGATGACCTTCTTTAGTTTGGGAACCTTGTCCTTAAAGCGCAGCCACTTATCCAGCTGTTCTTCATTTTCCACAAAAAAGAACTTGGCATCTGAATTCTCAATGACATATTCGACCTGCTGCCAGGCATTGGTGGCATAGATGCCGGTGGTGGCTGCCCCGCAGCATTGAATACCCAGATCGGCATAAACCCATTCGGGGCAATTATCGCCGATAATCGCCGCCGTGTCACCTCTTTCGAGTCCCATGTACATCAGGGCGCAGGCAACGGATTTGACCTGATCATGATACTCGTTCCAGGTAATGTCATGCCAGAGGCCGTACTCCTTTTGGCGCAGGGCCACCCGGTCGCCCCACTTTTCCACTGCTTTCAGGAATCTAGTTGGAACAGTCTCATTTGCATTATTCGTCATCATCCTAACTTTCGGAACGTATACTATTTGAACCGCAGAACAAGGAACAAGGAACCGCAGAATGTCGAAGTGGAACAAGCAGATATTATGCGAGAAAAAACTTCTGCGGTTCGACATTCCTTGTTCGATATTCGATATTCATTTTGTTGAAAGGTAAAAGTACATCAAATGAAAGATAAAATCGGTTAAAACCAATTTTATCTCCAGGCTTTCTTGCGCTTCCACCGCTGATACCCCTTCACCGATGCCTCCGAACGCACCCCCATATAAAATTCTTTGACATCCTTATCTTCCATCATCTCCTGGGCGTCACCCTTCATCACAAACCGCCCGTTTTCAATGATCAGCCCGATATCCGCAATCGACAGTGCCATGCGGGCATTTTGCTCGACCAGCAAAATGGTGACGCCTTCCGTGTTGATGGTTTTAATAATTTCAAAAATTTCTTTTACCAGAATAGGTGATAGCCCCAGAGAAGGCTCATCCAAAAAAAGCAGCTGCGGCTGGCTCATCAGGGCTCTGCCGATGGCCAACATCTGCTGCTCGCCGCCGGACAGGGTGCCGGCCCACTGGTTGTGCCGTTCTTTGAGAACCGGAAAGTAGCTGTAAACGCGATCAAAGTCTTTGGCGATGTTGTGGCGGTCTTTGCGGGTGTAGGCTCCCATCAGCAAATTTTCCCTCACGCTGAGCTCTTCAAAAACTTCCCGCCCTTCCGGAACATAAGAGATACCGAGGCGCACGATTTCTTCGGTGTCTTTGCCGTCAATACGCTGGCCCTTAAATTCAATGGTGCCTTTGTCCGGCTGATCTTCTATCAGCCCCATAACCGTTTTGAGGATGGTCGATTTTCCGGCTCCATTGGTGCCCAGGATAGCCGTGATGGTCTCTTCCTCAACGGTCAGCGAAGTGCCCCGAATGGCATAAATCAGGTCATAATAAGTCTCGATATTTTTTATTTCCAGCAGCGCCGTCATGAAGAAGCTCTAATGTTCATCTTGGTTTAATAAATTGGGTTTTGCCAAAAAACCTATGGGTTGCATACAACCTACCGGAGTATTGGAGTAGTGGAGCACCGGAGTATTGGATAAAAGCACAGAACAATCAATTTTACAAAAATCCGCAATCCGAAATCCGAAATCTGCAATCCGCGATCGTCATTCGTCACCGAGGTAGGCTTTTAACACCTCCGGATGCGTCTGCACCTCCTCTGCCGTTCCCTCGGTAATCATGCGTCCAAAGTTGATGGCCAAAATCCGATCGGAAATATCCATCACCATGGTCATATCATGCTCGATCAACAAAATCGTAATCCCCAGTTCATCCTGGATATCTTTGACCCAGAAAATCATATCCTGCTTTTCTTCGGCGTTCATGCCGGCGCAGGGCTCATCCAGCAGTAACAGCTCCGGTTCCAGCGCCAGGGCCCTGCCCAGCTCAATTTGCTTCTGAACTCCGTAAGGCAGCCCGCCCACCAGTTGATTGCGCGCTGCCTGCAGATCCAGAAAATCGATGATTTCCTCAACTTTCTGTCGGTGCTGAATTTCTTCTCTACCCGCAAAAGAGCGTTTGCCCCACATAAAGATGCCTTTAAAAAGGCCGGTTTGCATATGCAGATGGCGACCGAGCATGATGTTTTCCATGGTGTTCATGTGGTTGAAAAGCTCGATATTTTGAAAGGTGCGGGCAATTCCCAGTCGGGCGACGTGATCCGGCTTTAGCCCGTTGATGGGGCGGTCCTTGAACCGGATCGCCCCTTCATCCGGCTTATAAATGCCGTTGACGCAGTTAAACAGGGTGGTCTTGCCGGCCCCGTTAGGACCGATGATGGCATAAATCTCGCCACGGTTGACTTCAAAAGAAATATCCTGCAGGGCCGTGAGCCCTCCGAAGGATATCGCCAGATTTTGGACCTCAAAAAAAGCCATGTTAAAATATTCTGTAATACTTTTCCACAAACGCTATAAAGGCCTAAATGAACCAGAGATTGGGAAGATCTAAATCCCCCAATCTCCGTAATCACCCTTTAAAAAGATCTCTGTTGATTAAGGATACTGAACCCTCGTCCAGTCGCTTAACTTCTTGGCCTTGCCGCCTGCCAGGCATTGAATCATAAAGACCTCTTTCATCCCGCCGCGGGACTCGTAGCCATTTCTGGGATTAAAAATATCATAGCTGATTTCACCGCCGATCCCTCTGAATCCTTTTATGGTCTCCATGGCGGATACCAGCTTTTCGCGGGTCAAATTGCGGCCGGCTTTTTTGAGACCCTCGATCATCGGCTCAACAAAAACAATACCGGCATAATAAAACAGCCCCCAGCGTTCATCCTTGGCAGCAAATTTTTCATGAACATCTTTTTTGTACTTCTGCATCAGCGGCGAAGTGGAATCCGGCAGTTCACCGAAAGTCGTCGCAATCACACCCTCAAACAGGCCTTTGCTGATATGCATCATCAGCGGAAAGTCCGAGCAGGTGCTGACGCTCATAAATTGCGGCGCAAATTTCATGGCTTTGCTGGTGCCAACCAGTCTAACCGCATGGCCTGGTGCGACCCACAGTAAGACCATGTCGGCTTCGGACTGGCGCAGCTTCATGACATGCGGTTTCATATCCTGGTCTTTGAGCTCCACCGGTACCTCGGCCACCAGTTTCATACCGTGGGAAATTAGCTCTTTTCTGGCAGCTTCAAGGCCGTTTTTACCATAGTCATCGTTCTGGTAGGCGATAGCCACGCGCTTGAAACCCATGTTTTCAACACCGTGTCGAACCAGGGCCTTGGCCTCGATATAATATAGGGGATAAACCGCAAACAGGTATCTGTTCGGCGGGGTGATCCAATGTGAAGACCCTGTGGCCGGCCCCACCCAGGGGATTTTACGTTCCAGGATATAATCGCGTACCGCCAGACCGGGTGCCGTACCCACGCCGCAGGCCCAGGCAAATATGCCGGTGCCTTCCTGCAGCTCTTTGACACCCGCTTTTGTTTTGGCCGGATTGTAGGCATCGTCAAACATATGATAGACGATCTTGCGGCCATGGATGCCGCCTTCGGCGTTGATCATCTTAAAATAATCACCGGTTGCCCGGGACACCGAGCCCCATGCTGCCGCCGGTCCGGTCTGTGGCCCCCACTGGCCAAGATGAATTTCGGTATCGGTGAGACCTTCTTCTGCCATGGCGTTGAATGTAAACCCAAAAGCCATAACAACCATTGCCGCCAAAAACCAACAGCCTGTCCTTCTCATACCTTCACTCCTTTTTGGTTTGGTGTTTAGTGATTCGTGTTTTGTGTTTTGTGTTTTGTGTTTAATTTTCTAAACCTTCTTGACATAGTGCCTGGCAAACAATCCGCTCGGTTTGATGCACAGCACCAGCACGATGATGGCAAAGGCCACCGATGATTTAAATTCGATCGACACGTAGCCGCCGAATAGGTTTTCGATAATGCCCAGCAGATAGGCCGCCACAACGGCACCGGGCAGCGAGGTCATGCCCCCCATCACCGCAGCGGCAAACCCTTTCAGCAGCGGATCCCACATCATAAACGGTTGCATGATGACCGGTGAAATCAATAGGCCGGCCACGCATCCCACAAAGGATGAGATCCCCCAGGTGAACATCAGGATTCGATTGGTGCGAATGCCCATGATGCGGGCTGCCATGCTGTTCTGCTGGGTGGCCTTCATGGCAACGCCCAGCTTTGAATATCTCAGAAAGATAAATAATATCACCATAATGACTAGCGCCAGGACCAGGGTCAGCATTTCAAGCCCGCTGATGAAAACCTCCCCGATGGCAATACTGTCCCACGGCGAAATAAAAAAGGGCATGGTTTTGGGATCCGCACCAAACTTCCAGGAGACCAGCCCCAGAAGGATCATTTCAATACCGATGGTGATAACGATCATGCCCAGAATATTGGGTTCTTTGGCGCGACGCAGGATAGCAAACTCCAGCAAAAACCCCAGCAAAATGGAAAAAATCAATGCCGCCGGAAACGCCACATGATAGGGCAGGCCGTACTGGTCTAAGAGCATAAAGGCCAAAAAAGACGAAATTAAGGCCATTTCACCCTGAGCAAAGTTGGGCACCTCCGAGGTCTTGTAAATAATGACCATGGCAATGCCCATCAGGGCATAGGTGCTGCCAACTGCAATCCCGCTGGCGATCATCTGTAAGAAGTCAAGCATCAATTTACCTTATATTTAGAACATAGAAGCCGCAAATATAGGTTCCGGGCTTTAGCAACATGGTTTCAGGTGTCGGGTGTCAGGATTGATATAGCTGCGGGCTGACACCTGAACACTGACACCTGACACCTAATTTAGAACGGCCACGTCTTCCAGTATTTCTTGGTCCGAATCCAGATCCCGAATATCCCCAGAGGCTCGAACAGCATAATCAGCACCAGAATGGTGCCGAATAGGATATACTGGATATTCGAAATCCCGGTTATGGAAAAATAGCTTTGCGACAGGGCCTCCAGCCATTCACCCACATACGGAATACTCAGAATATTGCGCAGTTGGAGATCCATCCAGCTGAGCAGGCAGGCACCGGCAATAGCGCCCATGATGGAGCCCAGACCGCCGACAATCACCATGGCCAGAAACATAATCGACATCAAAAGCGTAAAGATCTCCGGTTCGATAAACCGCAGGACAAATGCGTACAACCCGCCGGCAATTCCCGCATAAAAAGCGCTGACCGCAAAGGCCAGGGTCTTGTAAAGAACCAGGTTAACCCCCATGGTTTCAGCCGCGATGTCCGCATCGCGGATGGCAATAAAGGCCCGTCCCACACGGGTCTTGATGATATTGCGGGCGGCGATGGTTAACAGCACCGTCAGGGGGATCAGCAAATAGTAAAAATCGATGTCCGTATCCAGATGCCAGGGACCGATAGTCAGATCCGGAGCGTGCAGACCTTGCCGGCCACCGAAAAACTCGATTCGGCCGATGACCTGGGTAATGGTCAGCCCGAAGCCGAGGGTGGCAATCGCCAGATAGGGCCCTTCAAGCCGCAGGGCCGGTAAACCCAGCAAGAATCCGAACAGCGCTGCCACCAGGGCGGCCGCGGGCAGCGCCACGATGAATGGAAAATGAGCCTCGCTCATTAAAACAATCGTGCCGTAAGCACCGATTGCAAAAAACCCCGCGTGCCCGAGGGATATCTGCCCGGTATAACCCACCAATAAATTGAGGCCGATGGCCACAATCACATTAATGGCCATGTAATTGGCCAGATAGACATAATAATTTTTAAAAAGGAGAGGAAACAGGGCCAGAAAAACGATGAAAGCACAAAACCAGAAGACAATCACACCGGAGGTAAATAGCTGAACATCTTCGTAATAGTGCCTTTTCATATCCATGGCAGGGCCGCCTTCATCACCAAATTGAGATAGAGAGACTCAAAATTGCAGGAACCTCCTGATATGTCAATATTAAAATAACCGAATGTCAGCTAATGAGGCTGATTCAGGCTTTAAAAAGATGGGGAAATTGTGACCCCATGAGTTGCCGGCGCTTGAAGGAATTTCAGGTTGATTTTAATTTTCGATGGACAAAATCTAAAATAAGGTTGGCGCTTTCTTGCGGTTTTTCCATCGGCGGAAAGTGTCCGGAATCAGGAATTATCTGCAGCTCATAATCGGCAATGAAGTCGCCCAACCGCTGGGCCGTATCAGCAAAGAATACATCCGATAATCGTCCGCGAATGGCCAGTACGGGACATTTTATTTTTTTTGCATATTGCCAGACGTTCAATGGAATGGATTCAAAAATTTGGGCTTCCAGCTCCGGATCGCATTTTAAAACTGCTGTCTTTTCATCTTTTTCGAGAAGCCCGCATTCTAAATAAGCGTGGACGAATTCTTTGGACCAGTTTTTAAAGATGCCCCGCCCTGCAGCAAAGAGCCTCAGGGCCTCTTGCTTGCCTTTAAAAATTCGACGCCGCCGTCTGGCCCTTCTCGCCAGGGGTATAATTCCCCCTAACCCCAGAAATTTGACGACCGCCAACAACCATAACAGCCGTCGTGGTAAAATAACCGGATCGATCAAAACGATACCGCAAAAAAGATGGGGATGTTTAGCCGCCGCGATATAGGTTGTGACGGCACCCAGCGAATGGCCCATCCCAATAACCGGAGGGGACATTTTTTGCTCAATCAGATTTTTTAAATCTTTTGCAAAAATGTCCCAATGGCGGATGCGTTCAACCCTGGGCTGATCGGAGCCCCCGTGTCCCCGCACATCGCTGGCCAGAATGTGAAGATCGTCCACAAGATACCGAATAAACGGGGTATAGGTTCCCGCACAAAAACCATTGCCATGCAAAAAATGCGCTTGAACGCCGCCGCCGCCCCAATCCAGGTAGTGGACACGTCCATCGGGTAATTCTAAAAATTTTTCAGTTGGCTCCGCACCGGAGTCTGTTTCAGGGGTCCCTTTTGTTTGCATGGCGGAATTCATTGACGTTTGCTCCCTTTAACCTGATGGGGTTATCTGTTGTTTACCGAGAATATATGAATGCTGCAAACAAAAAAGCCGTTGAACTGAACCCCAAATGCACCGATGCGTATTTTAACCACCCCAACCCATGCATGCGGCTGCAATTAGAAAAGATGCCATGCAGGGGGAAATCGACCGGGCGGTGGGATTGCGGGAAAAAGCCCTGGAGATGGGCCTGAACAATCAAAAAGCAACGAACAATATAGCCGAACGGAAAAGGATGAAGGTTAACCCGAACAACAACAAGATGCGGAAATCGTTCGTGCAGGCTCGGACAGGAAATTTTCGAGCACTGTCTCATACTCGTCAAGAACTGCCGCCGCGACATTCGACCAGCCGTATTTAACAACCGACCCGCGAATGGCATGAGTGGCTAACATTGAGTCCGCCGGGTTTGAAATAATCTTTTCGATGCTGTTTGCCAGCCCGCCGGGGGTTAAATCGGCTACCACATGGCCGGTTTTACCCTCCTCAATAATATTCTCCATGGCACCCACCCGGGTTGCCACAACCGGTGTGCCACAGGCCAGTGATTCCAGCCCTACCAGTCCAAAGCTTTCATAGTAGGAAGGAACAACCAGGGCATCCGCAGCGCTGTAATAGGGCGGCAATTGGTTTTGCTCTACCCGGCCGACAAAGTGTACGGATTTTTGAATGCCGAATTTACCGCACAGCTGCTGCAGGTTCTGATATTCTGGCGTAACGGGACCATCGCCGCCGATGATGACCAGCCGCATCCGTTTGAGGTGTTTCAGATGAGCCATGGCTTCCAGCAGCCGGTCGATTCCCTTGATCGGGTCGAACCTGCCGACATACAACACGATGGATTCATCTTCATTAAATCCCAAACGCTGTCTGGCGGCTGCCTTGTCCATGGGCCGGAACAGATCCAGATTAACGCCGCAGGGCACAACACCGATTTTTTGGGCAGGTGTTTGGCAGTTCTTTAACAGGTTCTCCTTTTCCCTGTCTGTGGGGGCCAGGATTCGCTGGCAGGTCTGGGCCAATTTCTTTTCGGTAACAATTCGCAGATCAGGCTCGCGGTCTGCCAAACCGGCACTGTTTTTTACAGTTCCCAGGGTGTGAAACATGATGATATGAGGAATGTTCCAGCGGTCCTGAACCCGGCTGCCCAGACGTCCGGACAACCAGTAATGGCTGTGAATCAGGTCGTAATCCAGATCTTCTTGATTTTTAAATCTTTCGAGCGCTCTGAAAAAATCAGATAGATAATAATAAATCGCCAGTTTATGGACATAGCCGTTGCTGCCGGCACTCAGATGAATTAAGCGCACATTGTCATACAACTCTATGATCTGATTATGCTTGGTGCCATTCAGTCTGGTGTATATATCAATCCGGTGGCCGAACACCCCGAGATGACGGGCGAGTTCGCGGATATAAACACTCATCCCTCCCGTATTTTTAGTGCCCAGCTCACCAATCGGGCTCGAATGGATGCTGAACATCGCAATCCGCAACTGATCTGATTTCAAATGGGTTTCCTCCTGTTTTGCACTCAACTGGAATCCAAGATTCGAATTCTGCCTTATCCGAATTCAACCTGGCATCGATATAACTGGACCGGTTTGCCCCCTAAACGATGCTTGTAAGCTTCAGTTCCTTTCAGAAAATTGTATTTATTTTTTCCCCGCTGAATACTATCCTGAATCGCCAAGACTTTGCTAAGCAATCCAACACTCAACGACCGATATTGATTGTCATAACCATTATTGTAAAGATACACAGTCGAATTGTAGTCGAAACACATCACAGCAGCAGCAGGTGCCTCATCAAGATCGAGAAAAAAAAGTTTTAAAATTCGAGCCTCTGCCATGGCTGCCGCCAGTGAACGGAAAAAAGAAGCCCGTTGTTCGGTCATAAAGTCTGACTTGTCCGATCGATTCATCTTAAAAAGGGCTAAAAACAAGTCGATCGCTTCACTGACTTCAGCCCGGCTCTCAACGACCCGAAAATTTACGCGGGCGGCCTCTTTGAGTCGCCTGAGCTTGCGTCTTATTTCATGTCGTTCTTTTCCCGTCAACAGTTTTAAGAATTCGTCCCACGTCGACGGCAGATCGAGTTCCATGGTAACATCTTCCGGCTCACTGAAAACCTTGCAATTAAGACTTTTTGCAGACGGCAAAAGGTCGCTGAAGATTATCGAATCCGCTCTCACAACCCCCAGATCCAACCGGGAAATACCCTGTTGCCTTAAATAAGGAATAAGATGTTGAAAAAACACCCTGCCACATCCGGGAATAACCATAACATCCTGATAATCACAAACATCGGGGCTACCGATAAGGCGCGCCTTATCCTGTTGAAATAGAAGCGGCGCAATACCGATCAATTCATCATTGTCGCGAATTGAGCACAGGTGCGGCTCCCATCCGGTACCGTAAGTCTGCCACCACACTTTCAACCAACCCGGCACAATGAACAGACAATCCCACTCCAACTTGTGATCCGGATCAGACCAGTAGGCGGTTATCGTATCAAATGTTTCTGTCGTTACAGCGTATTTTTTATTCAAGGCCATTAACATCTCGGGTATCCTTTGGATACCAGGTTCATAGGTTCAGGGTTCAAAGGTTGGTTAAAAGAAAACAGAGGTCGGATGAAAACCAGATCGCAAGTCAGTCCTCTACGGTTGCCAGAAACTATTGCCGGCTTAAACCCAGAACCGTAAACCTTTGAACCCTGAACCTTTTATAGCTTGATCGTTTCCCCCGTATGGGCCGCCTGCGTCAGGGCATCGAGAACCCGCATATTTCCGATACTATCGGCTACAGGATACATTAAATCCGCATTTCCCAGTACCACATCCGCAAAATGTTCCACCATTAGCTGATATTCATCTGCCCCCGGTATAACGTGTTGTTGCCCCTCTTCCTCATCCTGACCCCTGAGTAAAAAAGCGGCATCATTTTCCCAGGGTACAAAGGCATTATGGGGCAGCTCAATCACACCGTCAGCGCCTGCAATGCTATAGGTTTGCTGCAAAGCAGAAATAAAACTGGCTTCAAATGTCGCCAGCGCAGTGTCGGCAAATCCCATTGTGCCGACCATATGCACATCGACTCCGCCCGGATGGTAAACGGCCTGGGCCTGTACCTGCGTTGGTTCAGCGCCCAAAAACCAGCGCGCCACACTGACACTGTAACATCCGACATCCAGCAAAGCGCCCCCGCCCATTTCCGGTCTTAGACGGGCGTTTTTTTCAGAGGCCCAATCCTTTTCACGCATTCGAAAACAAAAAGCCGATCTGACCAGACAGGGAGCGCCGATGCGACCTTCAGCGATCAGCTGCTTTATTCGCCGGCTGCGGGGATGAAAGCGATACATGAAGGCCTCCATTAAGTATCGCCCGGAGTCCTCAGCTACCGATGCCATTTCCATTGCCTCTTTTGCACTGCACGCCAGAGGCTTTTCACACAAAACGTGTTTACCAGCCTTTAGCGCTTTCACGGTCCACGGGCAGTGAAGATGGTTGGGTAGCGCAATATAAATCACATTTATTGCCGGATCAGCCAGCAGGGCATCATAGCTGTTATAGATCTGATCAATCTGATGGTCAGCCGCCACTTCTTGTGCGTGCGCGGGTGAGCGGGTTGCCAGCGCGTGCACGCTTCCGTTACATGATTTCTGGATCGCGGGAATCACACACACGCGGGCGATGGTCGCGTTTCCCATCACGCCCCATTTGACCGCCTCAGCCATCCATCACCTCCATGGTCCCGCCGTTGGTGGCCGATTTGGCGGCGGTTTCTAAAATTGCCACCACACGAACAGAGTGCTCCAACGGTGCCACAATCGGCTCTCCGGTCAGCAGATGATCGGCGATGTTTTGATGGAAAAGATAATGCTTCCTTTGGGGAACGGCAAGTTTTTGTGCCACGATTTGACCTGAAGAATGTCTTCGCTGCAATGTTAAATCAGCCGGCATTTCGGTTGCCGGAATATCGTGCTGTTCAAAATAGACCACCGGGTCCATCTCGTAATCGATCACATCTTTCCAGTAACCGATGATGGCCCCCTCGGTTCCCAATAAATACCATTTGGGTTTGCGCAAAGCCGCTATATCGGAATGGATAAATTCAGCTTCCTGTCCGCCGGCAAAACGAATCAGAATCCGTTCCTGGTCCGCATTGGTGACGTCATGCCAGACTCGCTTATGACGGGTGCAGATGACCGTATGAATGCGCTCAGGGATCAATCCAACGATCCAGTCGAGGTAATGTCCTCCCCAGTCATACGCCAAACCGCCTGAAATCTCGTCATGCGAATGCCAGTATCCGCAGGGATGGTTAAAGCCGCCCACAAAGGTTTCCATATAGAACAGATCACCGATGGCTCCTTCAATCAAAGCCTGTTTAATCGCCAGATAGTCGACATCCCATCGCCGGTTTTGATGACAGCTCAAATGAACCCCATTTTTTTCAGCCATCTCGATCATGGAGCCGGTTTCTTTTTGGGATATTGCCAATGGTTTTTCACAAACCACGTGCTTGCCGGCGGCCATCATTTGAATGGCCAGCTTAGCATGGGAATTCGGTGGAGTGGCAACGATCACAAGGTCGATTGCAGGATCAGCAGCGAATACATCCGCCGACGTGTAGGTTTTCAACCCGGGAAAATCCTGCTCTGCCTTCTTCAGGCTTTCAGGATTTAGATCACATGCGGCCTTTAACTCCAGCCCGGGGGTTACCTGGGCGCCTAAACCATGAATCTTGCCAACTGACGGTGCATAACCCAAAAGGCCGACACCCAGCGTATGATGGCCTTCATTGTATCCTGCCAGGTAGCGCAGGAGGCGATAGAGAACCTGCTGGAAGGTCGGCTCATTATAGGCTCGAAGCGTTGTGCAGGCGACTTTTCCTTCTCCCACCGCGCGCGCA
>JASFIX010000052.1:0-13024 GCA_050122435.1 Desulfobacterales bacterium | reverse complement strand
CCGGCTTGCTTATAGCGGGCACGTTTGCGCTTGGGGTCATACCAGGTAAAATTGAGGCAGCCGATTAAGGTGTTTTTAGCGCCGGGACCGGCCGATACCACCGAAATGTTTCGTGGTTTTCCCTGGGCAAAGTGCTCGGTTAAAATGGCGGATAACGCGTAAGCATTTTCCGGCAGACCGCTGGCTTCGAAGATCTGGACTTTTTGATTGACGCCGTCGACAAAAACGACAATGTCTTTTGAACTTTTGCCCTGGATTTCCAGGGCATCGAAACCGGAGAATTTAAGATAGGGACCGAAATACCCGCCAACGTTTGAATCCATTACTGATCCCGTTGTCGGTGAAAGGGTGGCCACAATACTTTTACCGGAACCCGGATAGATGGGCGTTCCCCCCAACGGACCGGAGGCGATACAGAGGGCATTTTCAGGATCATTCCAGCGGGTGGAAGGCTGAACCGCATTCCACAGCAGCCAGAGGTCATATCCTTTACCGCCGATGAAGGTTTTTTTGGTTTGTTCCGCCACCGGGTTAATTTTGATCTGGTTGTCTGTAAGATTGATATATAGGGTCTGATCGGCGTAGCCCTTTACAATATCGGGCCTTTTGTATTCCAATGTTTGAGTTTCTTTTAAATTGTAATCCGGCATTTTTTTTCTCCTTAATGGATTGCTGGCTGCTGGTTACTGGCTACTTGCCTCTGGCTTCTTTACGAAGATTGTAAGCTTTCCTTATACATTTAAGGCAATTCTCAATCAAGCTTCAATTTTGGTTAAATCGGAAAATCGCCTGTCGCGAAACCTGCAGCCAGTGACAAGTGGCCAGCGACCAGAAGCCAGATTTATTTGAGTGCTTCCTGCCGCTTGAATTCTCTGTAAGGCGAGAACGCTTCTAAAATCATTTGATCGTCATCGGTGTTTTGATCGGTGATCATGCGGGCGACCACTTCGCCGGTGCCCGGCCCCAGCATCAAGCCTTGGCCGCACATTCCCGTGGCGTGCAGCAAGCCGCGAATTCGGCGGTTCCATCCCACCACCGGGGTGCCGTCTGGAGTCATCGGATAAAGACCGCGCCAAGTCCGGCGGACTCTTAAATTTTTAAGCCGTGGAAGCAGGTGCACGATGCGGGCACTTACCTGGGGCAGAAATATGGAAGTTTCCCCTTTGTCTGTTCCCATGATGGGCGGGTCGGGGGTGATACAAAAAACCACCTGTCCGTGCAGGTTCTGGTAGAAATAAAAATTTTTGGATCCCGGTCCGGGGCGGATGTCCACCACCATGCACTTAAAAAACGGCTTGACCGGTTCAGTCACGGCGGCTTCGTGGGAATCCGCAACCACCGGAAGATCGATGCCGACAGACCGGCCCAGCTCCGCCGAAAAAGGGCCGGCCGTATCAACAACAATCGCAGCGCTATATTCAGACTGGTCGGTTTGCACGCCAAACACGCTGTCTTGCTTAACCCGTATCTTGCGAACGCGCTCTTTGAAGTGAAACTCAACACCCAGATCCACGGCCCGGCGATAAAAGGCGTTCACTGCTAATAAAGGCGAAATCGAGCCATCATCCGGTGAAAAGGTGCCCCCCCGCAATCTTTTGGGATTTATACCCGGGATCAACTTTTGGATTTTTTTGGGTCCCAGATAATCGATGTTAAGCCCATATTTATGCTGGACCTGAAGCAGCTTTTTTAACATGGTTTCGTCGGATTTGCGGTAAACCGGAAAGACATAACCGCCTTTAAGCCATTCGATGTTGTCGCCGTATTGTTTTTCCCAGTTCGCGAATATTTCCAACGACCGAAGACAGGTCAGGATTTTAACCGGATCCGAGTGGGTTGCCCTTACGCCGCCGATGGCGTGCTTGTTTTCGCCCTGGCCTGGTGACGGATGCATGTCGATCACCCGGGTCTTTATACCGAGCTCACCTAACGCCATGGCCGTCGGCGTGCCCACCGATCCGGCCCCGACAAGAATAACATCACTTGTTTGCACGGCGACCTCCTTTACGCTTTCCGGCCAATATCCCGAGTGGAACCTCTACAAACAGGGGCCGATCGACGCGATCCGTTACCGTTTTCAGATCGATGCCTTCTTCCTGAAAGATCCGCCAGATCATCGGCCGGCAGGTCTTTGAACCGCAGGCACCCATTCCGGCCCGGGTCAAGGCTTTCAGCTGATTGATATCTCTGACACCTTTATGGATGGCTGCTTTGATTTCACCGGCGGTTATGCGTTCACAACGACAGATGATGGCATCATCCGGGGGAAGTTCTTTTTCATAAATCTGGGAGGGTTCCGTTTGTTTTTCCTGCACCCAGATGCCCATGGCCGCCTTCGCCACCTTTTTATCGACTTTAATCCGTACCAGCAGAGTCCCCGGGTATTTGCGCCGGGTTGAAATTTTTTCTACTGGATAATATCCAAGTATGCCACCGTCCACATCGGTAATCGGGACCTTCTGACCGACCTCAACCCGTTCGCGCCAGATTTCATATGGCAGGGTGACCAGCGGATGCTCAGGATCCTCCCGGTAATCGACCAGGACCATTGACAGCCCCGGGCAGACGGCCACGCATCTGCCGCAGCCGGTACAGGCATCCAAATCGGTTATATAGGGCAGGCCGGTGATTTCATCCTGCTCGGTTCGAATGGCATCCACCGGACAAACCGAGGCGCAGGGATTGCAGGGGACTTCCTGATAGCAGTGAAAAATCGGGAACACCCCTTGCTCCCGTGTCGGTTGCTTGCGGCTAACTTCAGGCCCGGGTTTGGATTTTAAAATGATGGCTTTCTGATCCCACTCCTTTGGGATCTCCCTAACCGGCAACCCTAATGATTGAGCGATTTTCAAGCCCTCAATCCTGCCGGTGAACATCGCCGCCGACGCTTCGGCAATCTCCTGGGCGTCCCCCGCACAAAAGACATCCATGTTCCACTTTTTGGCTTTTAAGTAAAATTCGTTGACTTCGGCCAGGCCGACCGCAATCAGGACGGTATCCACTTCAAATGTTTTATGGGTATCCGGCACAACCTTCCAATTCCGATCCAGTTGGGCAACGGTGACCGTTTCCACTTTTTCCTGCCCATCGGCTGCCACAACGGTGTGCCCGGTAAAAATCGGCACCCCCAGTCGTTTGAGTTTGTCGGCGTGAACCTTGTAACCGCTAACCTGCGGTAAGGCTTCGATGAGCGCAACCACCTCGATGCCGGCCTGGATGGCATGATAGCCGGCGATGAGTCCCACATTTCCGCCGCCGACGATGAACACCTTATCCGAGGACTTGATTAAATCGCGATTGACCAGCGTTTGAAACGCACCGGCACCGTAAACCCCCGGCAGTGTGTTTCCCGGAAACGACAGCATTTTTTCCCTGGCTCCGGTGGCGATCAACAGCCTTTTAGGCTTTAATTGCTTGTAACGGCTGGTTTTGACACTTTGAACGGCACCGATGATTTTATCCGAAAAAACACCCACCGCTGTGGTATTCAGCCAGATTTCGACCGATTCCAGTTTGTTTATCTCTTCCTCTAAAATGGCTGCGATCTCA
Source organism: Desulfobacterales bacterium (assembly GCA_050122435.1). GTDB lineage: Bacteria > Desulfobacterota > Desulfobacteria > Desulfobacterales > JAHEIW01 > JAHEIW01. The sequence goes on along the minus strand of JASFIX010000052.1, from coordinate 9,475 downwards.
AAACCGCGGGTCCCCGCGTAGGAATCTTCAACCGAACCGAAAAACTTGTGGGTCTGCAGAACCAGCTTTCCTCCGGCCCGATCTTTATCATCGATGACCAAGGTTTCGACCCCGAGCTTGCCTAGCTCCACAGCCGCTGCCAGTCCTGCCGGGCCGGCACCGATGATCAAAACGTCCACCTCTTTAATGTCCACCGATGAGATTCTAACTGCGGTATCATCTTCCGGCAGTTGGGGCAGTCCTTCGACACTTCCCACAACCATACCCCCTAACAGGGGCGTCATGCATGACTTGACCGGCAGGCCATCGGCAATAACCAGGCATTGGGAGCACTGCCCGTTGGCACAGAATATTCCCTGGGGGCTGTTATCCTTGAGATGATGGCCGAAAATGTGAATGCCGTTGGCAAAAAGCGCTGAAGATATCATTTCGCCTTCATACCCGGTTAACTTTTTTTTATTCCAGGTGAAAGTGACTTCTTTTTTTTCGGGAATCTCCAGGATGGGATGTTGTGTGATGCGTTTCAATTTCATCTTGATTGATTTCCCAAATTTAGGTTTCAGGTTTCGGGCCTTCGCCGCGCCGTAGCGGCTACGGCCGCGCAGGCGGGTGTCAGGTGTCAGGGCACTAATGCAAACGCTGACACCTGACACCTGAACACTGACACCTAATATTTATTTTTGCTGTTCCCTGCGTTTCATGTACTGATTGAATCGGCGAACATGGTCGCGGGCCAGGCGACGGGCGTGGTCGGCCTGTCCTTTTTCCACGGCCTGCACAAGATCACAGAGATCCTGATAATTTTCCTGTAACTCCAGTTCATCCATGGATAGAAACTCGTCATAATAGCGATGGATGTTGTCGTGGACCGAATGCAACACCGATATGTAAATTGGGTTTTCCGTAAGCTCTGCCAGGGCCATGTGGATCCTTTTATCAATTTCGATAAAGGCATCCCGTTGCGAAGGGCCAGCATCAATGCATTTGCGGGCCTCATCTAAAAGCTTGTTGAGCTTATGGATGTCTGCCGCCGACCTACCGGCAGCTGCATGGGCGGCGACGATACCTTCAACATCTTCGCGAAATTCAGCCAGATGATTCAATGAGACCTTTTGAGACCGGATTAACAGGGCCAGACTTTCGCTAACCTGATCGGCATTCAAATCTTTGACCACCGAACCCCCGCCGACACCAAGTTTGATTTCAATTAAGCCCTTTTGTTCCAGAACCCGCAACGCTTCGCGCAATGTACCGCGACTGATATTAAACATGTCTTTGAGCTGTCTCTCGGAGGGAAGGGTGTCGCCGGTCTTCAGCCGTCCGCCGAGGATAGCCTCCTGGATTTGCGTTACCACATCCTGAAAGACCTTGGTTTGTTTGGCTGTCTGGAACATGGCTGCCTTTCCTTTCGTTGCGCAAGAATTTTTGAGCGCGTTGTTGCTGGGATAAATTTATAATGGTTAGACCATTATAATGTTTTTTTATAACCATGTCAATATGAAATCCAGGCGGCGAGCAGCCCCGTGATCGGAAAGGGGGCATATTGAAGCGTTATAGTCGCATTCTGATTATTGATGATTATGTTATTATTTTCTTGACTACAATCAGGACAGCCTATAAATTGCAGAAATTTTGGAAGAAATTCATACAATCAACGCAGTTTGTCGACGATTTTTCAACGATTTGTATTTAAGAAATTACCAAATTTGCAGATCGAATTGGAGTTCATCATAATGTTAAGAGATAAAAAAATTTGCATTCTAGGCACGGGCAATATGGGAGAAGCACTTATCAGTGGTCTGATTAGCTCGGCGTCATCCAAACCCGAAAATATCATTTGCAGCGATATTCGTGAGGCCAAATTAAACGATGTCCGTGAAAAATACAGCGTTCAAACAACAGCGGACAATCTGGAAGCCGTTACCAAATCGGATATTGTTATTTATGCCGTAAAGCCCCAGATCATGGCGGCGGTTCTCAAAGAGACCGTAGAAAAACTCGATATGTCGAAATTGATAATTTCGATTGCCGCCGGTGTCCCCATGCAGGCCATCGAATCCTATCTGAATAAAAAGTTGCGCCTGATTCGAGTCATGCCCAACATCGCAGCGGCAGTTAAAGAAGCGGCCACAGCCGTTGCTGCCGGCAAAAATGCCAGCGAAGAGGATATCAAGCTGGCGATGACCATTTTTAATTCCATCGGCAAAACCGTCTTTATTCCCGAAAATTACCTGATGGATGCGATTACCGGCTTGAGCGGCAGTGGCCCGGCCTACATCTTTTTGATTGTCGAGGCCATGGCCGATGCCGGTGTGAAGGTGGGGCTCTCACGCCAGGAAGCGTTCTTTCTGTCCGCCCAAACAGTCCTGGGCGCTGCCAAAATGTTGATCGAAACCAAAGAGCACCCGGGCCAGCTAAGAGATCGAGTGACATCTCCGGGAGGAACTGCCATTGCCGGTCTGGCCACCCTGGAAGAAGGCGGGTTGCGCACCACGCTGATCAATGCCGTGGAGGTTGCGACGAATCGTTCCAAGGAACTGGGTGAGATGATGATCGAAAATTTCTCCAATAATCGTTCTGCCAATCCAAAGTCTTAATCCGCCTTTCAGCGAATTTAAACTGCTGTCGTTATTCCCGGATTTGCCAGGGATAAGGTTTAATGGTAGACTGTTATTGGTGTTCATAATAAAATAGGATACTTGGCCTAGATCTTGAAAACAAGTCCATTGCCTCAAAAAATCCGGAGTAATGGAGTCGCGGAGTGCTGGAGTATTGGATTTTTCCATCACTCCATTGCTCCGATACTCCAACACTCCAAGGTCTCCCGCTAGTACCTTCAGGCATAACGAGGAGATGAATGAAGCTAAAAACTTATAATTTAATCATATTGCTATTATTTTTTTCAGTGTTCATTTTCATGAACGTATCTGCATCTTCAACCCCAGTTAAGAAGATTCAGTGGCATTCGTACGATGATGGAATGGCCCGCAGCAAATTTGAAAAAAAAAAGGTGTTCTTACATTTTACCGCAGAATGGTGTTATTATTGCGGGGTAATGGAAAAGGAAACATTTAACGACCCGGTAATCATCTCATCTTTGAATGTAAATTTTATTCCCATCTTAGTCGATTTTGACAGAGAGACAAAAACCTCCGATTTTTACAGTGTCAGAGGTTTGCCGGATACCATATTTATTGCTGCAAACGGGCAGATAATCGGCCGTCGCCCTGGATATATACCGCCGGAGGTGTTAAAGCGCATTTTAAAAGTAATCCTGAAAGAGCGCTCATAAGAATAATCATCGTGTGTTTTACCCGTTCAAAATCATCAGAGGAATCAAACCATCGACTATCCCCGTCTAAAAGAAATTATCGTCAATTCCAGACCGAATGGATCTTCAGCAGATGCTTGCCGGGTGCCTGCATCTGTATTTTTGCTGCTTTTCGACCGGCCGGATCCGCATATTCTGGCCATTCAAAAATCAGATACTGAAGGCTACCCCTGGCGAAATCAGGTGGCTCTGCCGGGAGGCCATGTGGAAAGTACTGATGCCGATCCGGTTGCAGCCGCTTTCCGGGAGCTGGAAGAGGAGCTGAACATCAGCCAGGATCAGGTAGATTTCATCGGGTCCCTGGGACACTTTCAAACCATTACGAGGCCCAGAGACATCGAGGCCTTCATCGGGTTATGGAACGGTAAGGGGTCAGTTCGATTCGATGCTACCGAAATTGCGAGAATTCTGGAAATTCCTCTGAAAACACTTGTCGGCATCCATCAGGCCAAACATTATCATGATCGCGAGATGAATACACACGAAGTCGAATATCCATTTGGGGACGTTGTCATATGGGGGGCGACTGCTAAAATACTTCACCGCTTCATTGAGCTCATTTATCCGCTCGTTCATTGAGCCATTGAATTGCCCCGGGTCCTGGCAACTGATTTTTGCCATGCCGTCAGGGTTATCTGGCGGGTTTACGGGAATAGCGTTTGATTAGACGGGCGGTTGTGGTAATGATAATTCCAACGCTCATGGCAACTAATACGGCCGGCACCCAGACATATCCTTTGTATTCGGGGGATTCCCTGGCAACCGAAATGCCGGCCAATGCAAAGAAAAACACCAGGAGCATAAATATGATCATAATGATATAAGCGCTGGTGGATTTGTACCAGGGAATGACGGCTTTTCTGAACACCGGATTTTTATCGGCTGGCATAGGCTTTTAATTTTATTGTGTTTCGCTCTTTTTACCCGGATGGCCGGACACATTATTCATTATCCATTGCGCATTACTCAATCTTTAATCTTAGCGATCTTAACGTGAAAAATCAAGGTGTCACATGTGCCCAAAAACCAATGGAAAAGGAAAAGTTTGCGTGTTCTTCCGACGCTTATATATCGGTCTGGCGGCGATCAGTTTTATATGGGGATGTGCCGCCAAATCCGATACGGTGGTGATTAAAGATACATCGCAGACGGTTAAGCCGGACACAATTATTTCAGCCAAAACCGGCAAGGTGATCACGTTTGACCAGCTGATGGCAGATCTAAACCGGCATCAGATTATTTTTGTCGGAGAAAAACACACCAACTCCGCTCACCATGCGATCCAGCTAAAAATAATTGAAGCCACTTTTAAAAACACCCCTTCCATACGGGTGGGAATGGAAATGTTTGATCGTTCATACCAGGAGGTGCTGGATTTATGGACGGTCGGCGTGCTGGATGAAGAAACCTTTTTACGAAAAGTGCACTGGTATGCCAATTGGCGATATGATTTTGCGTTGTACCGCGACATTCTTTTGTTCTTAAAGGAAAACAGAATCAAAATTGTTGCATTAAACATTCCCACTTATATACCGGCCCGAATTCGGGTTGGTGGAATAGACAATTTGTCCGATCTTGACAGGCAATATCTTCCAAAGGAGATCGACACATCCAATACCAAACACCAAGATTATGCCCGGAAAGTATTTGATCAACATAATTTTAAAAGCAGCGTCAAATTTGATGATTTTTACCTAGCCCAGTGTGTCTGGGATGAAATCATGGCGGAATCGGTTGCGGCTAATCTTGGAGAAACAAGGGTTGTTGTTCTCGCCGGCAACGGCCACATTCAATACAAATATGGTATACCGGATCGTGCCTTTCGCCGCACAAATGCCTCATTTCGAACCCTATACCTGGTTCCGGCGGGCGAGGAGATTGAGCTGGGTATAGCAGACTTCATCTGGGTAACATCACCGTAAGAGGTTTCAGGTGTCAGGGCATGGAGATTAATGATTCGCTGGCAAATATCATTTTTGACGCTTTATCCGCCCATATTGCGATTTTGGATAAAGACGGCGCAATTTTAAAAACAAATCAGGCCTGGCAGAAATTCGCCGATGCCAACCGTATGCAGGACGCTGTTGATGCCGGGCCAATTAACTATCTATCTGTCTGCGACTTGGCCAAAGGCGAATCCTCGGAAGAGGCCAAAATCGTGGCCCAGGGGATCCGTTCTGTTATGGACGGAGAAATAAACGAATTCCTTTTAGACTATCCCTGCCATTCTCCATCTGAAAAACGCTGGTTCTATATGCGGGTCACCCGCATACCCGGAGATGGTCCAATGCGCGCGGTCGTCAGTCACGAAAACATTACTGCCTTGAAGCTGGCGGAGGAAGCACTCAAAGTTCAAGAGCAGGATCTTGAAGCGCAGCGTAAAAACCTTGAGGAGGCCAATACGGCCTTAAAAGTATTGCTGAAGCAGCGCGAGGAAGACCGGGTGGAAATGGAAAATAGAATTTTACAAAATATCAAAGACTTAATTGTTCCCTATGTAGCTAAGCTGAAAGATAAAAATCTTAAATCCGGCGAAAGAACGCTGATTGATATCATCGATTCTAATCTCAAAGATATTACTTCGCCGCTGTTGCGGCGCTTGACAACTGCAAAAATCATTTTAACACCCCAGGAGATTCAGGTGGCGGCACTGGTCAAAGAGGGCAAATCCAGTAAAGAAATTGCCGATGTCCTGAATGTCTCGCCAACAACGATTAGTTTCCACCGCAAGAATTTAAGAAAAAAGCTCGGACTGGATAATACCCGGAAAAATCTTAGAGCTTATCTGTTATCAATGGCAGATTAATCGCTCAATCAGGGTGGTGATAAACCCTGCTATTGAAATGATATAATTCAAATAAAAAAGGGCAGCGTCTCAAGACGGCTGCCCTTGATAATTTAGGTTCGGTCTGCTATCCAGCCACATCAATTCCTAAATTGCACCCCAGTGGATGATCGCACTCAAAATTTTTATAGCGGGTATCTTCATGGCCTTCTTCTCTTTCTTCATCGGATTCGATGTAATTATGTTCTTTTTCAGTGAATTTCATTGGAGGACCTCCTCGTATATTTCATTTTTCTTTTCAAGTTTAATTTCTGAAAGTGTTTGCTTCGCTTAATTTTGTTTACACTAATACTGAGCATTTTTCCGAAATTGGCAATACGAGAAAAATAAGCGTTTAGTGATAGGCCAAAACTACCACTTTGTGAATTCAGACCATCTGATCGTTTTCAATGAGATATTGGCAGATGTAAAAATACGGTAGTTTGTGCTTTCATTTTCAGCCTAAATTTGAAGCCGTTTTCAATATACCCTATCCTGTATTTTGCGGAATCTCGTGATTTGCGGCCGCATAATTATACAACCAATTGTTTTTATATCTAATATCAGATTTTTTGATTAATACAGGTAGAAATAACCCCTATATATTGATTTTTTTAATTGACAAATATCAATATATAGTGGTAATATAAAACCTACTTGGATGGAAAACCACATATTGTGGTTTTTTTTGCCTTTTTGGTTTTACAGCATTTTACAGTATTTTATTCTATTTTACAGGCTGGGGGGCTTTTATAAGCCCCTTTCTTTGGTCAAAATCCCTTAACATTTCTGTCAGTCGCAACCATTACCTTCGTATTTTAGTGTTTAAAATCAGCCGTCAACGGGATTTTCCCGGATGTGCAGATGCGATCATGGGACTTTGCATAAGAAAAACAATTGGATAGCAGATATAAAACGAGGCGAGGTGGCTTAAGTGTTTGAAAGTATAAAGAAAAGAGATGGAAGGCGTGTCGATTTCGATTCATCTAAAATTACCGCAGCCATTGCCAAAGCAGGTAATGCAAGCGGTGAATTTGAAGAAAAAGAAGCCAGGAAGTTGACCCTGCGGGTTCTAACGCTGGCACATGAAATGAAGCTGGATCCGGTGCCGGAAGTGGAGGAGATTCAGGACATCGTTGAAGCGGTTCTGCTGGATTCACCATTCTTTAAAACGGCTAAAGCCTATATCTTATACCGTGAGCAGCATGCCCAGATCAGGCAGATTACCACCCGGGCCAACGTTGACCTGGTAAACCACTATATCCAGAAATTGGACTGGAAAATTAAAGAAAACAGCAATATGTGCTATTCACTGCAGGGCCTGAATAATTATATTTCATCCGAGGTGACCTCCGAATACTGGTTAAACAGTATTTATCCGCCCGAAATCCGAGAAGCCCATAAGAACGGTGACCTGCATATCCACGACCTTAATCTTTTATCGGTTTACTGTGTTGGCTGGGATCTGCAGGATTTGCTGCGGCAGGGCTTCAAGGGGGTTGAAGGGAAAGTCGAGAGCGCCCCCCCTAAACACCTACGCTCAGCCCTGGGGCAAATCGTCAATTTTTTCTATACCCTGCAGGGAGAAGCCGCCGGTGCCCAGGCGATTTCTAATTTTGACACCCTCCTGGCGCCTTTTATCCGCTATGACGGGCTGGATTATAAAGAAGTCAAGCAGGCGCTACAGGAATTTATTTTTAACATCAATATCCCCACCCGGGTTGGATTTCAGACGCCATTTACCAATATTACCCTGGACTTAAACGTTTCGCCGGTTTTAAAGGATCAGCCGGTGATTATCGGGGGGATTGAGCAGGAAGAAACCTATAGCGAGTTTCAGTCGGAGATGGATTTGTTAAACAAGGCCTTCGCCGAGGTCATGATGGAAGGCGACGCCAAAGGCAGAGTTTTTACGTTTCCAATACCCACTTACAACATTACGGCTGATTTTGATTGGACCAATCCCAATCTGGATATGATCTGGAAAATGACCGCCAAGTACGGAATTCCCTATTTTTCCAATTTTGTCAATTCAGATATGTCACCCGAAGATGCCCGCTCCATGTGCTGCCGTCTGCGCCTGGACAATCGGGAGCTGTTAAAGCGCGGCGGGGGCCTTTTTGGGGCCAACCCCCTGACGGGATCCATCGGTGTGGTGACGATTAACCTGCCGCGTATCGCTTTTGTCAGTCAAACCGAGAAAGATTTTTTCACCCTTTTAAAAGAAAAGGTTCTGCTGGCTGCCGAAAGTCTTTCAATCAAGCGCAAAGTTCTGGAGCTATTTACCGATAAAAACCTGTATCCTTACTCACGGTTTTATCTGCGGGATATCAAAAATAGGACCGGCCTTTACTGGAAAAATCACTTTTCCACCGTTGGCATTATCGGCATGAATGAAGCCTGTCTGAATTTTCTGGGTCAAGACATCAGTTCCCAGGCCGGTCATCAATTCGCCTTGCAGGTAATGGATTTTCTACGCGGCCTGATGTCGGAAATACAGGAGGATTCGGGCGACATTTTCAATCTTGAGGCCACGCCGGCTGAAGGCACATCATACCGTCTTTGCATGCTGGACAAAAAGAAGTATCCGGAAATTATCTGTGCCAATGAAATCGACTTTAATGCAGGAGCAGCACCCTACTATACGAACTCCAGCCAACTTCCGGTAAATTATACCGATGATATATTTCAAACCCTGGAACTGCAGGATCAGCTCCAGACCAAATATACCGGCGGTACGGTACTGCACATTTTTCTGGGTGAGCAGGTCAACGATATCGATGCCATCAAAAATATGATCCGCAAGGTGGCCACCAATTATCGGCTTCCGTATTTTACGTTGACGCCCACTTTCAGCGTTTGCCCGTCGCACGGATATATTAACGGGGAGCAGGCCAAGTGTTCGATCTGCGATCAGGAAACTGAAGTTTACTCCAGGGTCGTCGGGTATTTACGGCCTGTCAAGCAATGGAATAACGGCAAACAGGCCGAATACAGCGACCGCAAGGTTTATCAGGTCGCCTAGGTTCAGAGGTTCAAAGGTTGGACGTTTAGGGTTCAGGGTTTAAGGGTTGCGCGTTACAGATTGCGAGTTAACATTAATGCTTCGAAATCTGCCTTTTTTCATGGTTTTTTAACCTCTGAACCTCTGAACGCTGAACCTTTGAACCCGATGACGGGAACCAGACAGCTTGCATTAGGAGATTGAAATACGATGAATATTGGTGGTTTGCTCAAGAACTCGATGATTGACTATCCGGGAAAGTTAAGCTGCGGTATTTTCTTATCCGGTTGCAACTTTGACTGTCCCTATTGCCATA
>JASFIX010000051.1:0-13025 GCA_050122435.1 Desulfobacterales bacterium | reverse complement strand
AGATCGGCGCCAATATTTTTTACGGCCAAAACGGCAGCCCGGGCTCCGAATTCGGCGGCTTTATCATCCCGGGCACCAATATTAGCAGCCGCAGTCCGAATAATGCTTACCTGTGGTTCAACTATTACTTCTAAAATTGGTTTCATAACCATCATCTTTTGCCTGACAGCAGCGTTAGGACTCGCTTCAAAATGCTCGCGTACTATCGTGTACGCTCCGCGTTTGAACTAAGTCGTGCCTTGCTCTCAGACAAAATCTAACGCTTCTGAAACCAATTTACAGTATTCCTCATAACATTCAGATAAAACACCACATATTAGGTTCAATGCCATCCAAGGATGAAAAAATCCAACACTAAATTATATCAATATTTCTGCTCAAGTTCTGATTTAAAAAACCGATGGATAAATAATCATTGTCGGTTCAAGGAATTCAACCGCAACCTCAGATAGAAAATCTCATATTTTCGATAAATAACTAAAATAATTATTTAAATTAAAATTTTCATTTAAATCATTTTTCGGTTTTTAGAAAAATGTATGATTGACAAACTCGGATAATTTTTGTATTATGAGTAGTATATCTACTCAAAAAGGAACGGCCAATGGATAATCTGTTATCAGGAATCATCGCCTCTAAAACCCGTATCAAATTATTGATGCGACTCTTTTTTAACCCGAAAGCCCGCTCATACCTGCGAGAGTTGGCTAAAGAGTTTGATGTCTCCACAAATGCGGTGCGTGAAGAACTCAACCTGCTGAAAAAAACAAATCTGCTTAAATCTGAAAAGAATGGACGCCAGGTATACTATATGGCAAACACCGAGCATGCTCTTTTCCCCGAGCTGAAATCAATGGTCAGCAAGGTGATGGGAATCGACCAGGTCATTGATAGCATCATCAATCGGCTGGGAAAATTAGAAAAGGCTTACCTGATTGGTGATTACGCTGAAGGTAAAGATACGGGTATTATTGATATTGTACTGGTTGGGAATATTGATCCCTACCATTTAAATGATCTAACCCAAAAAACAGAGCGGTATATAAAGCGCAAAATCCGAACTCTGGTACTGCATAAGTCTGAACTCAAAGATTTCCAACACCAACTCAAATCCCAACCCAACATATTAATTTGGGAAACTAAAAAAGTCTAAACTCACTAGCTCAATGTCTTCCTTTGTTGCAAACGTTGTAAAACTATCGATTGGCACCATCATCGCCCAGGTGCTTGGTATACTTGTCGCCCCAATTCTTACAAGACTATTTGACCCGGAGGCTTTTGGTTTGCTGGGTCTCTTTACATCGATTTCAAGTATAATTGGGGCCATCGCCTGCCTTCGGTATGATCTCGCAATTATGTTGCCAGAACAGGATCAAGGGGCGGTTAATCTTTTTGCGGGTTCATTATTATCTGCAGTCTTTATCTCGAGTCTTTCCAGTTTGCTTATATGGGTTGGCGGTCAATACATTCTGAACTTGCTTAATGCCAGCCAGTTAATCGGTATGATCTGGTACGTTCCTTTAATGGTGTTTTTGATCGGCACTTTTTCAGCAGCCAGCTATTGGAACACGCGCACCGAAAATTTTGGCAGACTCTCATTTGTTAAAATTATAAATTCATTTATAAGCAATTTTGCTAAGCTTGCAATGGGGTTGGGGGGACACGTCAGTGGCGGAATTTTAATTTTTGCCACTCTTCTGGCGCAATTCATCTCCAATCTTTTTTTATTCTCCAAGATTTTTATCTTTGATAGAAAATTTTTTTTAAAACACATCCAATTAAGGGAGATATTTAACGTATTTTACAGATACAGGCGGTTTCCAAAGTATGCTGTTTGGTCGGGTATACTTGTAGATCTTTCCCTAAAGCTTCCCATATTTATAATAGCCTATTTTTTTTCAGCAAGAGAATTAGGGCTTTTTGTATTTGTTCAGACAATCGTTCGCGTACCATTTAATCTCCTTGGTGAATCCATTTCGAAGGTTTTTTTCCAAAGAGCTGCGACCATAAGGGAAAATAGAGAAAACTTATCCCAATGGATTGAAACCGTTTTTTACTTTCTTACATCATTTTTTATGCTGCCAGCATTAATACTCAGTATCTTGGGGGAAGATATGTTTAATTTTATATTCGGGTCCAATTGGAGCGAGGCCGGAATATATGCACAAATCCTAGCATTTTCAATACTAGTCGAATTTATCACAGCTCCGTTGGGAAGCCTTTTTAATGTACTCGAAAAGCAAAAAGAGGCATTGCAGTTTAATATTTTATTGATGGCCTTGCGCCTGAGTGCATTGATAGCCGGCGGTGTCACTGGAAATATATTTGTTTTAATTTCTATATTTGTAATAGCCGACATGATCGCAAGATCCGCCAAATTCACATATATCTTCAGGCAGTCGCACTTTAAAATCGCTAGGGCGACTGGTATTATCTTGAAAGCATTTGCACTTGCGGTGCCATTTATATTTTGTTTGATTTTTTTCAAATTTATTTTAAATTTTGGGGCCTTAGTCAACATCTGGCTTGCAGTATTGATGATAATGATAAATTACTTCCTATTGATGCACAGAAACGACTTAATTAAGGCGATTTTTAATAACCATTCTCAGAACACTTTGGAAACATATTAAATGATAATTGCAATTGGAAATCCACCGAGCTCCGGCAGCACATATTTAGCTGATCTTCTTGACAGTCTTCCCTTTGCAGTTTGTGGCCCTGAAGTGAATTTGTTTTCAGCCAAAGATTATTTTACGCAATTTAACAAAATCAAGAAAAAAGGTTTTTTTTCCTCACAATCACCCGCCGTTTATCAATCGAGACAAAAATTGTTGGAGGACAGACTTTGTAGTTGGGGAATAGATCGAATTTTACTGAGACATATTTTAAGCAACACCATATCTTACAAAGACTTTTGTCATAAACTTTTCAATGTATTTGCAGACATACGCGGTAAAAAGTGTAAACTGTTTTTTGAAAAAACGCCTCAAAATATACATTGTGCCAGGCAGTTCTTAGACACTTTTGACGAAGGCATTTTCCTGCACATTGTACGAGATCCACTTTTTGTCTATAAATCTCTCATTAATAGAAACTTTCCTGCATATATCGCTGCCAGCACCTGGCTCATCGATGAAAGCAGTGCCTGCCATTTGTTTAAACATCACAGATTTATTACCATTTATTATGAAAAATTGGTTCAGGATCCATTCAATACCATTTGTAATCTAATAAAAAAAGTGGGAATCGAATATGACCCTGAAGATCTTCAGAAAGATTATGAAAACAATTCATATCGTAAAGTAGCCTCAAGAAGAATCAGATCCTGGTCCATTAGCAAATATGGAGTCAGTGGAAATGCTAATGTCGATAAATCAGTTACTGAGAATGATTTGAATGCACTCAAGTTTATGCTTACGTCTAAAGTTAGCAAGCGATATGCAAAAGAGTTCAATATTCCAGATATTTGCTTCAGAGATCTGATTGCTTTTCATGGATATCAATATAGCTACGATGACTTGCCGAACAAGCACCATCGCTTGTACGATACAAGAAGTCTGAAATTATTAATAAAAAAATTTTTAAGTGATCTGAAACACCACAGCTGCAACCTAGATGCCTTTTTTTCTTATATTAAACCAATAGATTGGGATGAAGGTAAATGTGTGGGATAGCGGGTATACTGTCTTTTAACCGTCAGGCTCTGCCGTTTGGCAACATACAGATGATGACAAATGCTATGCGGCACAGAGGACCCGATGATGAGGGAATTGTGTTTTTTGAATCTGATTCTGAGCGCGCCCATATATTTGGCGGAAGCGATACTCCCGAAGGGGTGTTTTTATCATCGGAACCGTTTCATCCAATCGAACGCTTTGCTGGCAAGACGCCGGAGAATACAATTTTAGCTTTCGGACACCGTCGGTTGTCAATTATTGATCTCTCAGCAGCAGGGCATCAACCAATGTTTACTGAAGACGGGAGATACTGCATTGTACACAATGGAGAAATTTATAACTATTTGGATATTCGAGAGGAATTAATAAAGAACGGATATAGTTTCAAAAGCAATACCGATACTGAGGTTATTCTCAAAGCCTATCGTGCCTGGGGTCCAGATTGCCTTGCCCGCTTTAACGGCATGTGGGCTTTTGCAATATGGGATAATCAAAATAAAACTCTTTTTTGTTCGCGTGATCGAATCGGAATTAAGCCTTTTTACTACTGCCTAAAAGACAATTGTTTTATTTTTGCATCAGATATCAAAACACTTATCGCATCTAAACTATATGCGCCGGAGCCCAACTGGGAAGGCGTCTATCATGCCATGAGTTTCCAGTGCGCACCGCGACCACTGACTTGCTACAAAGGAGTACTCGCACTTGAACAGTCCCATTACATGATTATTAGCTTAAACAAATCTATAAAAAACTATCGTTTTTGGAGCTTACCGATTGGTCAAGTCGATGATTCAAGGAGTGAAGAAAGCTGGTTGACGGAGCTCGATCATACGTTAAGCAATGCAGTCAAGCGCCGACTGATTTCGGATGTCCCCGTAGGTACTTTTATGAGTGGTGGTATTGACTCTACAACAATATCCGCCATGGCAGCCAAAGAACATTCCGGAATCAAGGCTTTAACACTGGCTTATGAAGGCAGTTCTCCTGAGATGGACGAACTTCCACAGGCCAAAGCCACGGCTGCTATGTGGCCTATGGAACACATTTCGGAAAAGGTAGTAGCAGAAAAAAGTCTATCAAACCTTGAAAAAATCACTCGTTGTTATGAGGAACCATTTTTTACTTTAGGCCCGACTTACATTATTTCCAAACTTGCAAAACAAAATAATCTTACTGTAGTTCTCAGTGGACTGGGACCGGATGAGTTATTTTGCGGGTATCGCAGAGAGCGTTTGATAGGTCTATGGTATTTTGCGCGACGGCTGTTTAAAAGAGTCGGTTTTTTTGATCAGCTTAGCAACAAATATGCAAAAACCCTGCAGTTAATGCGTTGTAGGGATATTATCGATTTTTATATCCACAAATTTTCGGCATTTAGTGAAATAGAAAAGAAGCATCTTTTTACCCTTTCTGATGCAAAACAGTGGAACTCGTATGAGACCTTCAAAAGCTTATACAAATTAGAAAGACTACCCTTTTCCAACCCAATTGATTTTCTTTGTTACATGGAAGTAATTAATTACCTGGGAAATCATCATCTATATCGAAGTGACCAGTTCACAATGCACTGGTCCCTGGAGTCACGATTTCCTTACCTTGATCATGAATTCGTCGAATTATCCTTTCACATTCCACATAAATTTAAGGTAATGAATAACAGTGGTAAATATATTCTGCGGAACTTAGCACGGAAGTATATTCACCCGACATGTATTAAGAATCCCAAAAAGGGCTTTGCGATGCCGGTTGCTAATTGGATGTATGGAGAAATGAAATTTTTGATTGACGAAAAATTAAATAAGCTTAAAGAACGAAAAATTTTTGATAATCAAAAAATTGATCTTCTTAAAGATCGATTTTACAGTCATCGGGACAGCTATCACAAAATATTTTTTTTATTTTCAGTAGAACTCTGGATGGAATCTTTGATAGACTGAAAATACATACTTTTCAGCTTAATTTGGCAATAATTTATTCACGGAGATTGAGTAATGTCCAAAAAATTGCTCGGTATAACTGCGAGTCCTCGAAGTTGTATCGATAAAACTCTAAATTCTATATTAGTTGAGGATTTAAAGAAAATCAGAACTAAACAGTCTCTTCTTGACTATTTACATATATGCTCGGAAATTCAAACTGTTAGCGGAATAGAAAAAACGATGCGCGCTCAACCAAATTGGGGCATGTTGCGTATGATAAAAAAGAAAAAGCTGAGACGAGGTATGAGCAACTCAGAAGTCGCATTAGCCGCAGCGCTTTGGGCAGCATATCAAAGAGATGTGGATATAAATTTTCTTTCACTAAAAGATTATTTTCTACCTTCAAATAAATTAAAAAATCCGAATCGACTCAAAGAAAATTTACTCAGCTCTGATGCTGTTTTGATATCTGGCCCGGTATATTTCGGTGACAGGGGCACTTTGGTTCAAGAACTTATTAATTTTATTCGGCTGGATAAACATCTATTGCTGAATTTAGCAGGGAAACTTTATGCCGGTATCAGTGTCGGTGCAAAGCGCAATGGAGGTCAGGAAACGTCGCTCATTTATCAGATTCTTGACTTTATTTCCTTAGGTCTAATAGCAGTTGGAAATGACAGTGATACCACCGCACAGTACGGAGGCACCTGCTGGGCCGGAAATATCGGCTCTGTTTTCAAAGACAGTTATGGAATGGATACTGCAATGGGAACAGGTCGCCGTGTTGCTAATCTCTTAAGCAAATATCGCCATAAAGGCAAACTGATTGATAAAGTTAAAGTATTATTTATTATTTTACAGGACGCCAACGGTATCGCCAGAAAATTTGTGTCAAAGCTGAATCACAATTTTGTTTCCAAAATAGACGCAGAAGTTATTGATGTCACACAGAGACAATTTATTCGTTGCCTTGCCTGCGATAATTGTCCCCAAAAAATCGGTATTGATGAGGATTATCGATGTAAAATATCAAACTCAGATGAATTTTATGAACTCCATAAACGATTTCTCAATCATGATGCTATCGTACCGGTAGCCGTTTCAATGAATGATTTTGCTAATGTAATGACAAATTACCAGATTTTTATGGAACGTACGAGATATTTACGAAGAGGCGATTATGCTCTTTCGGATATGATGGTATCCCCCCTAATTATTCAGGAATTGGGCGCAATGGAAAATCTTCAAATTAGAATGATAACATCTCTCATTCGGCATCACACTGTCATTTTCAGGCCCATGATAGGTCATATAATCGATGGTATGCTATTTGATTCAAAAAAAATAATCGAAAACTTTGAACAATTTATTTCTTTAACTGAAAGGCTTGTAATCGCACGTCTATGCGACTATCTGCAAGACAGTCAACTTACGCAATACAATCCAGTCGGTTACGTTTTAGATATCAACAATGGTAAAAGTGAAAAAAGAATGATTCAACGTCAACGAATGGTGGCGGAAAGAAGGATTCGACTCGCAGCGGAGTGTAAAAGACGAATAATTTTTAGTGAATGAATATGCCTATAGACACAAAATTTCGCAAGATAAAATCCATGAATTTTGGTTTGATCACTACGAGATTAAAGCAATCATACCACCTTTCTTTTGCTACAATTGACAAGCTTGATGCTCTATGGATTTTGATCGAAGATGATACGGGCCATATAGGACTTGGCGAGACGGTACCACTCCCGGGATACAGCAAGGAAAGTTTAGATAGTATCGTCGATACCGTCCGACAGGTTAAATCCCAAATCATTGGAACTACATTTTCAACGGCCATAAAAAAAATGACGCTGCTTTCAAAGCAATACCCTTTTTCGGCCTCAGCTGTTGCAACAGCACTTGACTTCAGTGACTGGACAAAAAAAATAAAGAAGATAAAGCCGATAGAATTGGTTTACCCGATCTCTTCTGATGCAAACAGAAATTCAATAGCTGCTCAGATCCAAAATGGCCTGAAATCTGAATACCGTCATTTTAAGTTGAAAATCGGCCGTGATCTTAAAACCGATATCGATTCAGCAATTTTTGCTTTAGATGAACTTCAAAAAGAAGAGCATACATTACGCTGTGATGCAAACCAAGGCTACTCAAATCAAGAAGCTCTTGAGTTTTGTCGTTCAATTGAAAAGCAACAGAATAGGAATTTTTTGTGGCTTGAGCAACCACTTCCTCAGACAAATTGGAATGAGATAGAATATCTTTGTAATCGCACCACAGTTCCGATAATGCTCGACGAATCAATTTATAATCAATCAGATATTTATCGTGCAAAATCAATCGGGTGCGAGGCAATCAAACTCAAATTATTTAAATGTGCTGGACTGGATGCTTGCTTAAAACTGGCCGTTACAGCTTATACTTCGGGTTTGAAGGTAGTCTTAGGAAACGGTGTTGCCTCTGATATAGGAAATTTTTGCGAAGCACTCATAATCGCCTCAGAACCTAAATTATTTGCCTCTGGTGCTGAGTGCAATGGATTTATAAAACTTAAGAACAGGCTTCTATTTAAAGACCTCGACATGCACAGAGGTTCGCTCGTATGGAATGGCGGCGGTGAACTCTGCATGAAAGATATTATGAAGACGCTGCAAAATTCATCAAGCCGTATTTTCGAGTGAGTACTGCTTATACTTAAAAACAACATCACCAAAAGTTGAAACAAATATCATTATTGTTGGGAATGTTTTAATATTGTTTATAGTACAAGTATGTTAAATCGCTAATCGTTGTCTTCTTATTCATATATTTTTAACTATGATCAGTAATTCCGATACCCGTAAAAAAATTTTAGTTTTAAATGGTGATAACCGTAATGGACTCGCCGTCGTCCGATCATTAGGCCAAAAAAACTATCAATGCGATATAACCCAGACAAAGCGTCAACCATTTTCCATGAAATTAAGTTCACTGCTAAAATCAAAATATGTTCGCAAAATTCATCATTTGCCTCAAATTGAAAACGAATCAAAATTTCTATTTGATCTTATCCATCTCATCAATCATGAAAAATACCACTATCTATTACCTGCCGGAACAGAGGCAACTAATTTTATTTCTAAATTTAAAAACAAGTTAAGTCCGTACATTATACCACTCGTTGAGGATTATTCAAAGCTATGGATCCTGCACAATAAAATCGACTGTATAAAATTTGTAAAATCTATCGGAATTCCGATACCGAAAACGTATATTATTTCGACGATTGAAGATTTGAAAAGCGCCGCTGATAAAATTCATTATCCGGTTGTAATCAAGCAGGCCGATTCCTTCGCATCTAAAGGGATCTGGACCTTTCCGCATGGAGGGCATGCCCTCGTGGAAGAATATCTAAATAAGATACCCCACATTAAAAAACGCAACAGGTGCAATAATAACTACCCGTTCGTGCAAAAAAGTATTTCGGGGCAACTAATGGACACCACGGCATTCGCAATAGAAGGAAGAGTTATTGCTGTTCTTTCTCAACAGCGCCTGTTAAAGGCATGGCTCGACGGGGGTGGAGGTATTGTAAATGTTACCAACAGTATTCCGGAAATTAAACAATATACAGAAAAAATTATACGTGAGATTCAATGGACCGGTCCCATAGAGATGGATTGGATTATGGAAGATCGTACGAACAGGTTTATGCTCTTAGAAATTAATCCGAAATTTTGGGGCACCACTCAGCTAACCATAGATGCAGGTTACGACTTTCCTTCTTGGCTTCTTGATCATGTGATGGGCAGAGAAATCAAGGTCCCAGGTGATTATACCACAGGACTTATGTATCGATGGTTTATTGATGAACTAGAGACTGTGCTAACAGTACCGGAAACGAGAACACGACTAGTAAAAGAATTCCGTTACTTTTTAGATCGATTTCGCTACCGACCATGCAAAACGGACATCTGGCTTTCAGATCTTAAGCCCGCTGTGAAAGCAGGAATATTTTTTCTTTACCGACTTTTTATTCAAGGACGACTCATAAATATTGCAAAAATAATAGTCGGTTCACAAAACATAGAAAAGTACAGATTTGATCTATAATCATCTTGTGCAGGCCCGATCTCTTATTGATAAAATGGCGATAGACTTAAATAAGCTCGTTAAGGGTATTTACGAAGCCAATGTATTAAATGAAACCTTGACCGGTGATACATCGGTTCCAGATTTTGCTTTTAATATCTTGAATACGATGGGACTTCTATACACGCCTGTCGTAGACGAAAATTATCTTTCTCATGACGGCAAAAGGCCTGTCTGGCCAAATACAAATGCCTTCGCCGTCTGTTTGACCCACGATGTCGATGAAGTGTCCTTGTATTCTTATAGACAAAGCTTAAGGGGCATTCAAAGACCTCCTAAAAACTCTCGTCTCCGTTTTCACAGCATCCGAAAAGCTTTCGGTCTCGGCTTAAATACAATTCGAATAACGAAAAACTTATTCAATAAGGATCCTTTACATTGTTATGAACGCTGGCTTGAAATTGAGAAAGCGTATGATGCGAAATCCACATTCTTTTTCTGGCCGGGCTGGAGGAACGTAACAAAACACCATCATTCAGACTCTACCTACGAATTGGATGATTGTGTGGTATTTGATAGACAAAAATGCACCGTTACTGAAATGATTCAAGAGATTCATCGCCGAGACTGGGAAATAGGCCTGCATCCATCCTGGTATGCTTTCAATGATGTCGATGAGCTCAAGCGTCAAAAGGAAGCGCTTGAAACAGCCTTGGAGAGTTCAGTTCATAGTGTGCGTCAACACTACCTGCATTACGACATTCGAAACACTCCTCGGGTGCATAGTGAGGCCGGATTCAAATATGATTCAACACTGGGATTCAACGATAATATCGGATTCAGATTCGGCACCTGTTATCCCTGGAATCTTTATGACCTCAAGGCTGACCAAAAGCTTCCGATTGTCGAAATTCCGCTCATCGTTCAGGATGTTGCCATGTTGTCTCCGAACAAAGGGTTGCGTCTGAATTGGGAAATGGCCTTAGACTACATCGTTTTAATGACAGAGCGGGTTAACCAAGTCGGCGGCGTTTTAACATTACTGTGGCACACTAACGAAATTATTAATTTGGAATCTTTGAGGGTTTATAAAAAAAGCCTGGAATACCTGAAACGACAAAACTGCTGGATGACAACTGTAAGGCAGGTTGGGGACTGGTGGACACAACGTTCGAAGACTATTTAATTCTCATCGAATCACTTTGCGGATAATTGCAGCCAATTCACCGGTCAAGGCTTTACGCGTAAATTTATTTTTCAACTGGGCGCTGGGATGATAATTCAATTCACCTTGATTCTTCCACTGTCGATAAATGGCTAAAAATCGGGCCCCAATTTCAGCGGTGTCTTTGGGCGGTGCAACCTGGCCGAATTTTCCTTTGATAATGATATCTTTCAGGGGTCCGTCTGGAGCCAGCGCAAATATCGGTCGCTGGGCGCCTATATATTCAAAAAATTTACCGGTCATGGTTTGATTGCCGCCTTCGCTCTCATCCATGCTGACGATGAGCAACAGCAAATCGGAATTCACCTGGTTCCAGAGTGACTTTTCGTATGGTTGAAAGTCGAGAACTTCGATTGGCATCTGTCGGCTATATAGTTGAAAAATACGATGTATATGTTCATCGTAATAGCCGATAAAACGAAGACGTAGATCTGCTGGGTCAATATCATTTTTTTCTATTAAAAGACGGATTGACTCTAAGAATTTTTCCGGCGTTTGTTTGCCCATAAATGATCCGGTGTAGGTAATAAGCAAATAATTTCTCGGATGATCATCTCGCTGGATATTTTTAAAATCATCCTCATCAAAACCATTGGATATGGTCGACAATTTTGATCTAAATTTTTGGCCGCCATGTCTGCTGTTTATGGATTCGATAATGGGATCAGAAACCGAAATAACGGCATCCGCTGATGAGAGAAAGCTTTTCTCGTATAAGCGCCGTAGAGGTTCTTGAAATCGCGAAGCGAATGAGACCGGTAGGTTGGGATCAGCAACCATCGTATCCCGAATATCCATGAGCCATGGGATACCCGTGGTTTTCTTGGCGAATCTCCCAAATAAATGGCTGCTATGGGGCGGCGATGTCGTTAAAATGCAGTCAATGTTTTCTTTTTTAATAATTTTAAGCACCTGTTGCCGGCATTCAAAATACCAGGCGCTGAAGATATCCAGATGAAATAGGAATCTGATCCCCACCATATAAAAATGGGGATGATATTTATAGTCCTGCTTGAAACGCAAATGATAGTATCGCTGAAGTTGCCTGATTCCGCAGCGGTAAATCTTTGTTTCCTTGAGGAAGGGGAGATCCAGAAGTTTGGCGTCATATGTTTTCCAGTAGGCTTCTTGCGGGCAAAAAACGATGGGTGTTATTCCAAATTCAGGTAGATACTTAACGAATTTTAAGGGCCGTTGCGTGCCGCCGCCTGCAATTGGTGGAAACATATAAGCAATGAATAATACTTTCGTCATGCGAATAGCGCCAGAATCATTCTGGTTTTAACGGAATCAAGAGAATAGTTGACAATAAAACATTATCATACTGATAATTAAACTCAATAACTTAAAATCTTTTGTTTCGACTGGATGAGGTTCTCTTGCATGCTTATCAAATCAAAACTCCATAAATATTCTGTTGAACTGTACGAGCACGCCAAAAGCCGCCTGTATCTAGAGGCTCGCCGCCGAATTGCAGCAAGTCTCTCTTCAGGAGGATATTGTCTCGATTGCGGCTCGAGCGGAGGGCACCAGTTTCAATATATCAACGAGTTAATCAAGTTGCCGAAAGAAAATTACTTCGGTATTGAATGGAACGCTCAAGGCGTGTTCAGTGCGAAAAAGAAGAAATTGCAGGTACTGCGGGGTGATTTGAATCAGAACCTGCCTTTTGACCAGAACGTCTTCCAATGTGTGTTCGGGTTATCAGTTCTTGAGCATCTGGTAAATGGCTGCAATTTTTTAAAAGAAGCGCATCGCGTATTGAAACCCAAAGGTCACCTTATCATTGTCACGCCCAACCTGAGCGCCTGGTTTAACGTGTTCTTACTGGCTGCCGGGAGAATGCCTTCATCTGGCCCGCACCCGGATTCAGAAATCCTCCTGCAAAGAAACAACCTGATACGAAGCAGAAAAGTACCGCATCTCAATTTGGAGGGGGATACACCCTCTGACCGCCACCTCGTTGTTTTCACATATAGAACCCTTAATGATTATCTGAGACTGCTCGGCTTTCGAAAAATAACCGCAATCCCTTTCGGGTATTATCCGTTTCCCAGGTTTACGCAAAAACTAATGGAAAAATTGGACCCCTGGCACTGCCATCAATTGCTATTTGATTGTGAG
>JASFIX010000050.1:0-13068 GCA_050122435.1 Desulfobacterales bacterium | reverse complement strand
AAGGAATATGCGCAAAACCACCGGGCGAGATTCACCAGAGATTTTAAATAAATATGCAAAGAAAAAGGCCGCAAGAATCCAAAGACAGAGATTCAAGGCCATCATATAGAAAGGTTCATTAAGTAAACGGCGGCGGGCCGTCTCAATCATTTCAGGAGGGGTTGTACGATTATGGAAAATATCATTCAAGGATCGCCGAATGGGTAACTCATAAATAAATACGAAAAATATGATACCTATAACAAAAAAAATACCTCTAAATACATCACCAAAAGGAGAAACAAATTGTAGCGCCTTTTCAGATGGTAGGGGCCCACCCCGGAACAAAAAATAATCCATTAGGACTTTGGCGACTGCATTGGCCAAAAAAATCCCCAGCAACATCCAGTTTTTGAGCCGGATCAAGTCAAATCGCGTTAAAGGCTGAGAAGGGTCATTCGGGAGGGAAAGAATATTTTTAACCGCTAATAGGTTTCGCCGTAGCCTGGCCATATTTCCCCCTCTGGGTCACTGTTTTTTTCCTGGCATTTGAGGTGTCTGCGGGGACGGCATTTCCTGGTAATCGGCAGGAACGATGAAAAGATCGTCCCGGACACTTGTTTTTTTGATATTCTGCAGCTCTGTTATGACTTCCCCCATCATATCGGACTTATTAACCATTTTAATTGGATAGCTCAGCTTTGTGGCAAACCACTGGGTCATGGTCCCCATTTTTTTATTCCGAAACCTGGTTGAGCCAGTCAGCTGCAAATTCTACAATTTCTTCCCAGCCCGGCTCGCCGACAACCCAGTGGGCGTGATTTTCAAATTCTTTGCAAGTTGAAACCGCTTTATATTTATTGGCAACTTTTCGAACCACAGAAGCAGGTGTTAGTCTATCTTCGGCCCCGGCAATGACTAAAACAGGGCAGGCGATATTGGATTGATCCACCTTTGATCCTCCCTTGAAATCCATTAGCCAGAAGCCGATCTCTGCGGCCGCCCGCCCGGATTCGTATACGAAACGGTCATAAACCGCTTTTTGGTCTTCTGCGGGGAGTAAATGCAGCATGGAATATACTGCTGCTTCAAATGGTAATCGATTGGGTTTCCTCCAGAACCCCCACTTCGTGAGCACGCTCCAGAAGCTTTTGATAACCGAATACTTCAAGGCATTTATCCCGCTTGGGGACGCAGGCGTCAGCAAAACAAGGCCTTTGGCCAATCCACGGGCTCCTAGAATCTGGGCAAGTAGTCCTCCCATGGAATGCCCTATCAGGAATGGCGTTTGATCTAAATTACGGATGTATTCTTCAAGATCCCAGGCATAATCTTTGAGGCTGGTCGTACCCAGCCCGGGATCCGGCTTTTCCTTTGGATCCATGTCATGATAGCGAAGGGTCGGCGTATAACATTGAAAGCCCCTCTGCTCTAAAAAATTTATATAATTTTCCCAGTACCATGCGCCTCCCCACATTCCGTGGATCATGACGATGGCTTCAGCCATAATTATCCTCCTCTTTACGGGATCAATGTATCGGTTCTAAACAAGGCTTTGAACGCATGTGACCAAAGTTAGAAGCGCAAGAGCGCTTTTGGCCATTGTTATTGCAAACCAAAACAGTCGCTTACAGATTCAGAATGAAATGTGTAAAAGGCAGGTAGAAGTTCCCCGATGAGATGATCGCATCGTAGCGGAAAAGGCTAAAAAATTCAACCCGAGGTTGAAGTTTTTAAGCTCATAGCTCACAGCTCATAGCTCATAGTAAAGCTGGTTGATTGGCTAATTAGTTGAATAGTTAAATGGTAAAAACAACAGAAAGTGGGGCGCTAGTGAAATATTGATATTCTCAAATTCGATTGGAGAATGGGGAATGCGCGATTTAAATTAGCCACCCCAATTAAATTCGCTGCCTTCAATTCTGCGAATTATTTAACAGGGCAGGCCCCGGTTAAATTTGCAGGGCTGTTCTCTGGCGAGACGCCGGTGAAATGGATTTCATATTTCACTTGGCAAGAATTTAACAGGATAAATTGATTGGTTGAATCAAGATAATATTTAAAAACGAACGAGATAGCTGATGGGAAGAAATTGAGAATCTAGTTTTCTTGACCTTCCAAGGGGGTTTGATACAATTAATTATGTGCAACAGCCTTTATCCTGGCGAAGGCTAAAGATCTAATTTACAAAAATCCGTTCTGAAAGTCAGGAGCGGATTTCTTGTTTCAGGGAAAACGTTTTATGAATGCGTTACCCGGCAGCACTCCTTATTTTTCGCTTATTATTCCCGCCTATAACGAGGAAGCCTACCTGCCTATTTTATTAGACAGCGTTGCAGCAGCCCGGGCCCGCTTTGAAGGCGGACCGGACGATATCGAGGTCGTGGTGGCCGACAACGCCTCGACGGATGCGACGGCAGAGATCGCCCGCTCGAGCGGCTGCCGTGTGGTTGAGGAAGACCGGCGCGTAATTGCCGCGGTGCGCAATACCGGGGCTCGCACCGCGCGCGGACAGGTATTTGTATTTTTGGATGCCGACAACATCATGCATCCGGATACCTTTAATGCAATTGATAGAAGCCTTTCAAGCGGCAAGGTCATTGCCGGGTCTTCCGGTGTCAGGATGCAGCCGATGTCTCTGGGAATTGCGGTAACCTATGCCTTGATGGTTCCCCTGGTTTGGCTGACACGCATGGATACGGGTGTTGTATTTTGTCGCCGGGATGATTTTGAGGCGATTGGAGGCTATAACGAAGATCTGCTTTTTGCGGAAGACGTGAAGCTTCTGTGGGACCTGATGCGATTGGGGTGGAAACAGGGCCGGAAACTGACCAGAATCAGATCGGTTAAAGCCACCTATTCGACCCGCAAATTTGACAAACATGGCGACTGGCACTGGCTGGGGCTGATCTTTCGCTTTTTATATGGAATCGTGTTTGCGAAATCTTCTCTGGATAATTTTGCCCGTAAATATTGGTACGGTAATCAGCGCAGCAAATCGGGTTAATCGATTGCTGGATTTAATTAGCCACGGATCCTTCTTCGCTAAAGCTACGCAGGACATGCCCGTCTTCGCTCTGGTGAGCTACGCCGCGGTAAACCCCACACAGACAAACACAGACGACTAAATAACTAAATTTTATCCGCAGACCCGTCTTCGTTTAAACTACGCCGCAACAAGTCGTCGCGACAGGTTACACAAATTTTTAAGTTAAAATTATTCTAAAATAAGGTATGGACGGACAAGTCCGTTGCGCTTCGTCAACAAGGTGTTTCATTACGCTATGGGAGTGCATCCAGCCAAATGTCGGTAATGTCGGGTTTGGGCTGGCCCGTGTTGTCATAAAGGCCCATGCAGGGGAAAATATCGTTAACGTTATTTAGATTTTCCGGCAATACCCCCTGGCGGCCTTTTCATTTTTGGACTTCTTTAGCGGTGAACCCAATCTTTTTCTTTGAATCTGCAGGCGGCAGGCTTATCAGTTGTTGAATTGCCCCGAAAATCGCCCGAATCTTTTCATCATGATCCTTAATATGGTGTTCGAGCTCCTTCAGCTTTTTTGCCAATTCTTTATGAGATGCAATCATTTTTCGCAGATGGACGAAGGCTCTCATAATGGCAATGTTTACCTCAATGGCACGATGGCTCTTTAACACGGACGACAACATGGCAACGCCCTGTTCTGTAAAAGCCCGTACGCGCTTTGAGTATTTTATTTCTGAAGATGTCACAATTTGTGATATCCTCATGATCTCATCGCGTGTTAGTTCAAACATAAAGTCTGGCGGAAACCTTTTGATATTTCTGCTTACCGCCTGATTCAGAACCCTCGTCTCCACTCCGTACAATTTTGCCAAATCACGGTCGAGCAATACTTTTTCATTGCGCAAGAAGAGAATTTTGCTGGTGATTTTTGCAATAGGAATAAGTCTTGTCATGCGATCCTCTTATTCTGAGTTTATTCGTAAAGATAAAAAGTTGTAAGCTTTCAAGAAGTACAGCTGGATTGTTCTGGGCCCCTTTATTTAAAAAACAACTGCCCAACCTTTTCTATGCTGTCACAGCATAAACCATCCCTTTGTCAGATACGGACAAACACAAACTTTAATTGATGGCGATGGGGCCGGGAGGCGATAAAGCCGGAAGGCCGGCATGATCACCCGTTTCAGACTCAGCAGCATCGTTGACACTCAAATTAACTTTTGCAATACTTCAGCATCTATCATTACAAACCCTTGCGCAGACGGGGTCGCTAATCCGTTTGCATGGATGCCCTTCATATGAATTTTAGTCAAAAGAATACACCATCCTCCTTCAAACAGCGGGTGATTGAAAATTTTAGGGATCACGTATCATCCGGTAAGGTAGCGGTTTTTCAAAAATATGGTATCGATTTTGTCACCGGTCGCCGAGAGGGCACTTATCTTTGGGATATTGATGGTAAAAAGCGGCTTTTTAATTTGCATTGCAACGGGGGCGTCTTCAACCTGGGACACAGGAACCCAGAACTCATCGATTTATTAAAAGCGTCCCTTGACGGGCTAGAGCTAGACATCGGCAATCACCATTTGATAAGCAAATACAGAGCTGAACTTGCCCGGGGGTTAGCGGGCTCAATGCCCTCAGATCTTGATTACGTCGTATTTGGCGTTGGGGGCGGTGAAGCAGTAGATCTGGCTTTTAAGGTTGCCCGAGCCTACACGGGGCGAACCAAGATTATCTCTGCACGCGGCGGTTACCATGGCCATACCGGTTTGGCTTTGGCCGCCGGTGATGAGAAATATCGCCGCCCCTTTGGTCCCTCGGCCCCCGGTTTTTATCAAGTTTCCTTCGGAGATCTCGATACGCTTTCCGAGGCAGCGGATTCAGACACGGCGGCCATCATACTGGAAACCATTCCTGCCACCTTAGGTGTCGTAATTCCGCCGCAAAATTACCTTCAGTCGGTTCGTAAGCTCTGTGATGATCGCGACATCCTGCTTATCATGGACGAAGTCCAAACCGGTTTGGGACGAACCGGTAAACTCTGGGGATTCGAGCATTTTGATATTGTCCCGGATATCGTGATTTTGGGAAAAGGGTTGTCTGGCGGAATATACCCAATAACGGCAACCGTATTACGCAAATCGTTAGAGGCCGTGTTTCACGAAGATCCGTTCATTCACGTATCCACGTTTGGTGGAGCCGAAATTGGTTGCCGGATCGCCCTGCGGGTTCTGGAAATTTCATCGGCACCGGAGTTTTTAGAGCATGTCAATCTGCTGGCAAGCTGTTTTGCCGAAAAAATTGAAGGCCTCAGGAAAAAGCATTCCAGATTTCTGGTTAAACTTCGACAATTGGGTTTAATGATGGGACTGGAACTTAAAGATGAAATATGCGGGCCGCTTCTCACCAAAACTGCCTATGATCAGGATCTGCTGATGATTTATGCCAACAACGACCCCCGTGTATGCCAATTGCTGCCGCCTTTGATAATGCGGCTTGAGGAAGCCGATTGGGTTATAGAACGATTAGACCTGGCCCTGTCGGCGGCAAGGCGTCTGAAACCGGTGGTGGGTGTTAAAGCCCAGGTGGAAAAAATTATTCGTAGATTTTTATAACATTTTTGCTGGAAACGACCTTAATGGAATCAGGGTATATGCTGGCAGATGAAAACCTATTGGCCCAATTTGAGATTGGGTTAGACCCGCAAAACTTAAAAGATTCACCGATTCCCGCCATCATCATCGGTTATGGTGAAATTTCAGCCATTTTTCAGATCGCAGATCAACCGGATGTGGCTTTCAAACGTCTGCCGCTGTTTTCTGATCGTACCGTTGCTGAAAAATATGTTCAGCAATACCACGAGTATTGCCGCTTGCTCACTGATGCGGGCTTGAACCTGCCCGACCATCAAACCTTTATTGTCCAGCCTCCCGACCGGCCGACAGCGGTCTATATTGCCCAGAGAAAACTGCCATCGGAACGATTTGGCCATCAGCTGATTCATGATCTGGATGGGCCGGAAATTCAATTTTTATTTGAAAGTATCGTCAGTGAAGCAGACAAGATCTGGCGATTTAATCAATCTGCCCGCCCGGCGCTGGAGTTGGCCATAGACGGCCAGCTATCCAACTGGGTGTGGTTTGAAAATGCGGATCGCCCGTCAATGGTTTTTATCGACACCAGCACGCCCCTGTTTCGTAAAGACGGGGTTGAACAGCTGGACCCGGAAATGTTTCTAAAAAGTGCGCCGGCATTTTTGCGATGGATTCTGCGGTTGTTCTTTTTGGATGATGTCATCAATCGTTACTATGACCAACGACTTGTCTACATAGATCTTGCCGCCAATTTGTACAAAGAACAGCAGCCGGCTTTGATTCCGCTGGCTGTCAAGATTATCAATACGATTCTTTCCGACAGCGTGAAACCCCTGACGGAAGAGCTAGTCGCCAAATATTATCGGCAGGACAAATTAATCTGGACCTTATTTTTGGCCTTTCGAAGACTGGACCGCTGGTTTACCACAAAATTATTCCGGCGAAGATACGAATTTATACTTCCGGGTAAGATCAAACGCTGAATCAATCACAGCTGTATGTTAATCATTCGTTCATTTAAATTTGGAAATTAAGCCAGGCCTAAATTATGTGTGATACCTTTCTTGCCCTTGGGCGCGCAACTGAAGATAGCGCTGTCATTTTTGGAAAGAACAGCGACCGGGAACCCAACGAAGCTCAGGTTCTGGAATACCAACCGGCCCAATTTTTTTCTGCGCCTCAATCGGTTCAGTGCACCTACCGCACCATACCCCAGGTTAAAGAAACCTATGCGGTCATACTCTGCCGGCCGTTTTGGATGTGGGGGGCTGAAATGGGCGCCAATGAAAAGGGTGTCGTCATCGGCAATGAAGCCGTTTTTACGCGCATGCCGGTGGTTAAAAGCGGCGGATTAACAGGTATGGATCTGTTGCGCCTGGCGCTCGAAAGATCGGCCACGGCACCGCAGGCACTGGAGACCATCACCGGACTATTGTCGGATCACGGACAGGGTGGCGTTTGCGGCTACGAAGACAAACGGTTTGCTTATCACAATAGCTTTATCATTGCCGATCCGCGTGAAGGATGGGTTTTAGAAACCGCCGGCCCGCTCTGGGCCGCAATTAAAATCAAAGACTTTTATTCTATCAGTAACGCCTTGACCATCGGAGAAGAATTTGATGAATCCCATCCGACTATAATCGACACGGCTCGTAAAAAGGGATGGTTGAAAAGCGGGGAAACGTTTCATTTTGCGCGATGCTACTCGGACTGGTTTTATACGACCTTTTCCGCTTCCGGCCGGCGGCGTAATCGTTCTCTGGAACTGATTCGCAATATGAAAGGGAAAATAAACACCGCTGCAGCCATACAAATTCTGCGCGATCATCACGAAACTGAGTACCGGCCGGATTCGCATTTTTTAGGAACCCGGATATGTGCCCATGCCGCCAATAAACTCGCCCGTAACGCGTCACAGACGACTGGCTCTCTGGTTGCCCACCTGGCACCTCAAACACAGACATATTGGGCCACCGGCACCGCCGCCCCTTGCACTTCCGTTTTCAAACCGTTCTGGTTTGAAGGGAAAGTTTTACCAAGGTTTGGAATCGAACCGGGCAACCGGTTTGACCCCAACAGTTTGTGGTGGCACCACGAACAACTACATCGCGGCATGTTGTTAAATTACCCGGATTGGATAAAGCGATACAGCCCTGAACGCGACGAATTGGAAAATTCACTTATGCAGGATGCCGCTCATATTTCATCCGGTTCCAGAGCAGAGTTCACCCAACATGCATTTATAAGGGTGATGGATTTTACCAACCAATGGATTAAGAATTTAAAGTATCATCCAGCTGTCAACCGCACAAAATGGCTTTATCGGCAGTATTGGCAGAAACAAAACCGTAAAGCCGGCATCTTTATCGAGTAGGCGAAATTGGCTCAAAGCTTAGCTAGTTGATTGATTAAATGGTTGATTCGTTTATTGGCAAAAGCAGGAATTTGTATTCAGGACTGAATGGGTAGTTATACCGCTTTTCATAATTTTGTTCCGAATTAAGGAAAGGCGGCATAAGGGGTTGTAGAAAAAAACGTTCGCATATCGGAACGTTTTTTTGACAACCACTATATGTGCAATGCCCAAGATTCAATCTTTCATTTTTCAAAATGTTTGACCTAGACAATTTGAGCTAAGTTACAAATGAGCCGTTATGTAAAATTGCAAATGTTCTCAGAGTTGCACGTGAATCATGTTGTATAAACGAAAGAGACCTACAATTTTAATTTTCCAGATTTCCATCTTACTAAAATCATTCCTGACGGGCACTCTCGAAAGCATGGGATATTCTTCAACGACTTGGATTGTATCTACCCACTTTCGAAGACCGGAAGCTCTTTTCAGATGCCACTTAATAAGTGCTGATGAGTCCATCCCGCTTTTTTTCATGATTTCCCTGTTCGAGCCCCACGCTGTAAACCATGACATCGAATCAAAGATAACATGGGATGAAGGATAGGTTTCGGCAAGTTTACGGAACAGGATTTCAACCTCCTGGGCTTCGAAGTAGCATAGTACTCCGGCAGCCATGAACAGAATGGAACGGCCTTTCGTCCAGCGGGATATGTCATCGATCCAGGTGAAATCAAAAACGGATTTAGCAATCGTCATTTCTCGTTCTGAGTCAGGAATTAGCTTCTGCCGCAAAGCAACGACATCTGGAAGGTCGATATTGATCCATAGAACAGTTCCCTCGTCAACTCGCTGAAACGTGGTGTCCAAACCCGCTCCAATATTTACTACCACAGCGCTACTATTATTCCCAAGAAATACGTCAATGATGTTGTCGAAGTTGTAAGCACGGATAGCCCATACACCCTGATGATCCGCCGCCGGCCCTTCCTCAATCCGAGAGAAATCATAGTCGATTCTTTCGACTATATTTTTGGCATAGGTATCACATACGATGGGATTGTCCTTGTTTGTCTCTCGAGCTCTTGCCCACAGAGGCAACATCAAGGTCTCCTGAACTGCACCTAGGTCGATCTTACTATCCTGATTATTCATATTCCCTCAGCGATCACCATATCTATCCAATATATCGTTATATTTTTTTGGCTGTCGCCTAAAAGCACTTTTAATCTTTTTTTCCGATGCAGCTTTTTATACCTAAACTGCATCCTTAGCTGCGTTTGCCTAATTACACAGAAACAAATATCAGCCGGTTACAGATATATAAAAATATCACAAATTTTACCAAAGTAATGATTAGTAGATGGTACCTGCAGTTTGTCAGACTTTATTGAAGCTCACATTTTGGAATGTAAGATTAAGTATCAGCTTTTACAAATTATGTTCGGCATTATTTCTTTTTTTTAAGTTATCCAATTTTTTTAAGAGCCTGCTGATGTTCTTTTGCTTCTGTTGTTTTCTCAATTCTATCTGAGATTTGGTATAATACCGGTGGTTTTTCATAACCTCAAGGGTGCCTTTGTACCATTTGACGTCATCACTGACATCCAGCCCTCTTAAACGCCGACCTTCCCTTAATTTTGAATCCAACTTGAAGAAATCTTGCCTGCCGAGGTTGTCGAGATCGGCATCACATAGGATCTTTTCAACATGAGTTTTGGGTTCGCGAGCAAGGTCGGTTGCCAGAATCATTTTTTGAATCTTTTCAATTTCCTTGGGCTTATAACCGATCAGTTTTAGGATTCTGCCGGCCATTCGCGCCGCAATCGGCTCATTCTTGGCATATTCTCTGATGTAGCCGGTGTCATGAAAATAAGCTGCGGCAATCAGCAATTCTCTATCGTATTCGGATATCTTCTCAGATATAGCAATTCTGTTGGCATTAGCAACGACGCCTCTGGTGGGATGAAGGGTATGATTGGCATCATGAAATTTAATACCGCTCGGCAGCTCATCTCTAAACAACGCCCGTATATATTGATCCACCATTTTCAGTCGGGGGGTATGAGGCTTATAGTTCGGTTTCATATCAAGACCTGTTCAGATTTCATAAATGTTCGAGTTATATTCACAAAATAAGAGAATGTTATAAAGGAATCAGCTTAGGGCGTTTTTCCAAATTCGAACCACTGATGGGTATCCGAAATTAACCTTTCGTGATCAGACTTTAGATGGTCATACATTCGTGCATTGTCAATAGCAATGCCGCCAATATCCGCCAATCCGGAAATCAGCTTGTATTCATCATCTGAAAAAATTCGCTGCTCTGAGGAGTAAATTCTCAGCACGCCGAGTATCTGGCCCTTCACTGTCATTGGAACCGACAGCATTGAAGCAATGCCTTCCCTTTTGGCCTCTTCGGGATACTGGACCCTCGAATCGCTCGAGGTGTCATGGATTAGAACTATTTGTCCCTCTAATGTTTCTGCTATACTTTTGTCGGCGTCCACAGGCCCCTTGCACAAATAGGTCTCGCTGAGACCATAACTTGCGCTGACATCCAGTTCATTTCGACTCTTATCCAGAAGAAAAATGGTGCAGGCTTTAACATTGATTAATTTTACGATGTTTTCAGTAATCAATATTAAAACCTCTTTCAGATCCAGGCTAGAATTAATTACTTTACAAACATCTAGTATGGATTCGAAATATCGAGATTCCTTATTTTCCATAAGATCCCCCTTTGCCGCAATAAAAAAGGCAAACCACCTGGAAGAAGTCTACTCGCTCATTTAAAAAAGCCAAAAGACATCCTAGCCCCTCTTGAAAACGCTTTTGTACGGTCAAAAGAGTAGATATTTTGAATTTGGGCTAATCTTTCGTATTCTTCTGCTTCTGTCAGACGGTCTTGATATATCGGTAGATGGAGTATTCTGACGTGACTCCCGGAATTGCATCAATGCTGGATTGAATTTTCTTTCTGTCCTCGGTTTCAAACCAGGCCTGCCAGTCTTCTACCGAAAACCAGGTGCTGATCGTTGTGATTTCGTTTTTATCATCGATTGATCTTAAGTATTCGCCTGAGATGTAGCCGGGCTGCTGCGGGACGAGGCGCCTAATTTCTTTGATACAACGGAAAAGCTCTTTTTGCTTTTCTTTTTCTTTTGGAAACTGGCGTTTGATGAGAACTTTGATTGCCATTTCGACCCCCTTTCCCCAAAATAAAGGAGCACCTTTCACTCTGCCCGCCTGCCAAACTTCAAATTACAGTTGGGCGGGCAGAGTGCATGGAAAGAAAGGTTTAGTTGGAAAAGAAACCGAAACGCGGCTAATCCAGCTGCAGGCCCAATGCAAAGTGTTCGTATTGCGCTTCTCCAACATAGTAATCTTCAAATTCGGCTACGATGGCCTTGCGCTCCTCGCTTTTTTTCCAGGTTTCCCAGGCTTCTATGGTTTCCCACATCGAGACCACCACGATTTGATCCTTGTCATCCAGGTTTCGCAGGTTTTCGGAGGCAATATAGCCGGGTTGTTTCATTGCCGCGGTGCGGGTGTTGATCAGAAATCTTGATGCCGCTTGCATATTGCCGTCTTTAAATTTGCGCTTAATCAAAATTTTTACAGCCATAGCACCCTCCTTTCTAATAAAGATTAATAGAATAGGCCTGCATTTAGAAAGGCTCTCTGAATGGGCAGAAGTGGCTTCAGCAGATGTTCGGCAGATTATAGAACAACGATTTTCGCGGCTCTATATTCGGTGTGAAAGTGCAGAGAAAGTGAAAGGAATTCGGCTCAGGCCCGTTAATAATTTTATAAAAAAAGAGGCGGTTAAAAGTCAAGGAAAAACGGTAATTTTCTTTGTTGGGTTAACTATATTCACCGACGATTATTTTTTAGCAATACTTAAAAATTTTAAGCCAAATCCCTCGTCATTGGTCCAAACAATCTTGCCTTTGATCTTGGCATCTTTTCCATTTTTTAATGGCAGTACCAGCGTAAGTGTTTGTCCAACTTTGAAGTTACTTTCTGACTTAACAAACACACCGGCTGAGCTGATGTTTTTTATCGAACCTTCAAAAATTCCATTTTGAGTAGTAAACAGGGTGAATTGGTCATATGCTCTTCTTGTGTGTTTCCTGAAATCTGTTGCTTGTTTGCTCTCATTTGATCTCAAATCTTGCGTGTTGACTGGCTTTAAGTCTTGCTTATTCGCCATAGATGCCAATTTAGCGCCATATCCGAATCGGAAAAATGAATCCTTTAATTTCTTTCGCCACATTATTTCTGCCCGGTGATATTCTAAAACATCAGGCAATGAGGCGTATGGCGAATTTTGAATGCCGATATAAATGTGCATACCCGCATTCAAAACACTATCAGATTCAAAATAGATTCCCTCTTTGCTGAAGTTGAACATCCTGGCTTTATGAATTTTTCCAGACTCTATATCTTGAATCTGAAGAGATGAAACATGATCCAGTCGAGCACTATCTCTGTTTTCGAGATTTTCACCTGTCTGTTCAGCTTTTTTCTTCATAATTTACCCAAGCCTTGCTTGCAGGAATCATCGGTTTCCACTGTCTTTCAAATAGACCAAATTGTTATATAATATCGGCTATTATCGTGAAAAACTAAATAAAAAACGGCAAACGGTTCATGCGTTAATTAGCCACGGATCCTGCTTCGCTCTTGCAAGCTACGCAGGACAGGCCCTTCTTCGCTCTTGCAAGCTACGCAGGACAGGCCCTGCTTCGCTCTTGCAAGCTACGCCGCGGTAAACCCCACACGGACATACACAGACAGATAAAAAACAGGTTCAGGGTTACTTGAATGCGGAATGGGGAATGCGGAATGCGGAATGGGGAGTGGGGAATGCGGATTTCGGATTAGTAATTAGTAACGAATACACCCGAATTTTCACAAATATTATATTATATGATTAAAATTTATTCGTGCTTATTCGTGTGCATTCGTAGCTTACTATTTTAGGTGGCGTTCACATTTATTGTTTCACCAGGAATTCACACTAAAGAAGCTAAGGGGCTAGTGCACCATCAAAAACGCGTAGCGATCCATTTTCTGATCGTAATCGGTTCGCACGTTGATGGGGAAGCCAAATTGTCGTACGGTGGAGTAAACGTCAACAGCCATGCCCT
>JASFIX010000049.1:0-13126 GCA_050122435.1 Desulfobacterales bacterium | reverse complement strand
CATTTATATGCGGTTTTTTTACCGAATGCGCTCCTTCTCGCATGAGGTCGTACAAAAGCACTGGGCCAGCATTGATTATCGTAAAAATATGTCCATTGTCGGCCTCGTGCAAAAAGGCGGCCACAAAGAGATTATAGCGATTGGGACCTATGCACACGATCAGGATCAACAGGCGGAAATCGCTTTTGTCGTTCGTGAAGACTACCAGGGCATGGGAATAGCGTCTTATCTACTGGAAGTTTTAGAGCGGATTGCCAAAGAAAATCAGTATACCCGTTTTTCAGCAACCGTTTTGCGACAAAACGCTGCCATGATTCAGGTTTTCAAAAAGCGTTATCCGAACTTAAAAATTTCAACACAAAACGGTCACGAAATTCTGATGATCATGGACTTAGCTGATCGTCAGACCAACCCAGAGTCGCTGCCCGAAAAATCCCAAAGGTGAAAATGACTTTTTATGAGGCCAATTACCTGTGATGGGATTGTATATAAACGGATATCGTCTCCACCTTCCCGCTAGCGGCTTAACCCTCCAATTCTGTCAGCCTTTGATTATGCCTGCACGAATCGTAATCTAAGCACCATACGACAAAGATTTAGCTTGCTAAAACCGTGTTTTTTTTGTAATTTAAGAAAGATAAGGGTTGTTTTAGAACATTCTATAGTCTTGTGTTTTGCAGAGTGTATCTGTCGAATAATATTCAAGTTTTAAAAAAAAAGTAGCCGAATTTTAGGTTGTTGGAAACCCGGAAACACGCACTATATTCAAATTCGCCATCATTTGTGCTGCATTTTTGCAGAATGGTGAAATACGTCATTTAAACCCCTTTTAAGACTGGGGTAATCAGAGGTGCTGTTGAATATGGATCCCTGCCGCTGTAATGTTCGGTGGTTTTTTATTTTATTGAAGTGCCGGGGTGAAATGCAGGGTTAAACAATTACCGGGGCATTTATCAACCAAGATAACGTATTTTTCAGGAGGGGCAATTGTCATACACGCTGGGTCAAAAACAACTCGATCGAATAGAGGATATTTTAAATCTGGATCTGATTGAAAATGGGGTCCGCTGTGTTTTTCTGATTGATATGGCCGGCAATATCATCGCCAACCTCGACAACGGGGAAAAGCAGCACGATATCTATTCACTGGCAGCTTTGGCTGCCGGCAATTTCGGTGCTGTTAGCGCCATGGCCAAAATCATCGGCGAAAATGAATTTTCATTGCTGTTTCACAAGGGTAAAAAAGAGAATATTCATTTCAACAAAATTACCACGGAATTTTTACTGATTACCATTTTCGGCAATGATATTTCATTAGGATTTTTACGATTGAAAGTCGCCGATTCCGTTGAGCAGTTAAAAACAATATTGGAACCGCTCCTGTCCCTTTAAGACCAGAAATCCTGCTATAATGTCGCTTAAGTATATTTGTATTCTTGAGTGTTAAGCTATCGCATGGCATTCGTAAATTTAAAAAATAAAGAAATCCAGGTAAAAATTGTCTATTACGGTCCCGGTCGAGGCGGCAAAACGACAAACCTGGAATATGTATACAAAAAGTTCCGGAAGCGCATCAACACCGAGATGGTCACGGTTAAAACCCATGGTGATCGCACGCTTTTCTTTGACTTTTTACCGTTCGATATTGGCATGATCAACGGATATGATGTCAAGATACAGCTCTACACCGTGCCCGGGCAGGTTAAATATAATGCCACCCGGCGGCTGGTGCTCAGAGGCGTGGATGGCATCGTTTTTGTGGCCGATGCGATGGCTGTCCGCCGTGAAAAGAATATTTTATCTTTAAAAAACCTTCAGGAAAATCTTGCCAATTACAAAAAGAGTATCTTTAAAATTCCGTGTGTCTTGCAATATAACAAGCTAGACCTGTTAGAGCAGGGTATTCCACTGCTTTCAAACGATATTCTTGAAAAGGATCTCAATAGCCAGCTTAAAAGGCCTTCTTTTTATGCCAGCGCCTTGAAGGGCACCAATGTCGTAGCGACCTTGAAAAAAATTATCTCAATGACCGTAGCATCTATTAAGCGGGATTTGAAATAGGAGGGCAAATTGGCCGACAACACCAAAGACAATAATTTAGACTCGGAAATTGCTAAACGCCTCGATGATCTTTTTGGAGAAGGGGATAGCGCTTCCGATGACGATCTTCCCAGCGAAGCTGATGACGAAGCATTGGCCGAAAACGAGCCTCAAAAAGAAGAACCGGCTCCTGCCGAAGCAGAAATTTTAGATTTAGAAGAAGTGACCGCCGACAAAGCAAAAGCGGAAAATGTGCCGGATGATTACCCTCTTGCTGAGTTGAAGAATCTGGTGCTTTCAATTGACTGGGAGATAACTGACGAGGCATTGGCCAGTTTGCTGTCAGAGATTGACAGCCTTAAGAAAACCTACAAGCAAGAGAAAATTGTTTCAATGTTTTTACAGCTTCTGGCATCTCTGGGGCAATACATCAACACAAACCGCGGCAACGCCCATCCAAAAACATTTAAGATTTTAAATTCGGTATTTTCGCGCCTGGAAGAGGTTGTCCTAACGCAAAAAATGACAGAGGTTGACAAGAAAAATCTGTTGCGCGGCGAGATGCAAAAATACAAACAGCTGCGCAATAAGGTTTCGCAGAAAAAGGCGGCCGCCGCGGGTCGCAAGACTGTGCCGGCGGCAGTAAAGGCGGAGCAACCCGCTTCGTTGACCATGGATCAGAAAGTTGAACGGCGGGATAAAGTCAAAGCGCCTTCAACCGATGCGGGTGCGCCGTCTGCTGAGACACTGGCTGAAGCGGTAAAAGAGCTGAAGCAATATATCCATTCCGAATTAAATGCCCTAAAACAGGAACTGAAAAAACTCCAAAAACCGAATTAACATTCCTTTAGATCCCCTTTGCCTGGAATGGAAAGTCGTCACAAGCGAATGGGATTTATTGTCAACTGCACCCATGCAGCTATTGAGTTGATCCCAGGATTGAAAACGGCACCAATGAGGTCGAATTATGGATTTTTCGTCAAGCGAATTATCCGCTATGGTATTTAAGCGTGTCGTACGGCCAGATTTTGAAGAATTTCCGCTCGATCGGCAAATGCTCTCGGTGTTCATGGAATTAGATGGAAAGACACCACTGGGTAGTGTGGCGCAGAGGGCTGGATTGACCATGAGTACCATGCGCCAAGTGATTGCCAAACTGATGCAAAATGGGCTTGTCCAAAAGGTGGAGCGAGGTCTTGCTACGCTGGACAAGGATTTCTTCGATTATCTAGTGGTCCATTTATCGCTTGCTGTCGGACCAATTGCGCAGGTGCTGATTGAAGAGGAAGTTGCCGGCCTGGGTTATTCATTGGCGCAGTTTCCCGGGCATCGGGTTGCAGAACTCGTAGACAATTTAGCTCGAGAAATACGGCGCAAAGAAAAAAAGGACGTTTTCCTGAAATCGATGGCAGTCAAAATACGTGAAAAAAAATATTTGGCAACTTAACAGCGCACTTTCTGGCTTAACGCATTATGAAACCAATTGTTTTTCTTAAAATGACAGGTAGCCGTCGGCCCATCAACTCGATTAGACATCTTTCTTGAGGAGCGCAACCATGATTGTCATTTGCGAGGAATGCGGTAAAAAGTACCGGATCGACCCTTCAAAAATCAAAGGTGAAGCTGCGCGCTTTAAATGCCGGGTGTGTACGCATATGATCATGGTCTCCAAATCATCACCGGTATCGTCGACAGCTGTGCCGGCCGACTTACCCGACAGCGGGCCGACTGCCGCCCCAGCGCAAAAGGAGTTACCGCCAGACGAACCTGAAATCAAACTTGATCAAGTCGCCAGCGAACATGTTCAGACCCAATCAACTCGCAAATCCGGCCCGTTGAATTTGCGTGTCAAAATGCTGTTGCTGTTTTTCTTCATTCCACTGGTTTTGCTAATTGGCGCCAGCCTGCTGTATCTATGGCAACAGGATATAATGGCGAATTTGCTGACAAATGAAAGTACCAAAGTCGTTAATCAAATGGCAGAAGAAAAAATTGCAGATCTGTCAACAGCTGTTGCCATTCAATGCCGGCTATATCTGCTGGCCAACCCGGGGTTGGCCAAAGAAGACTTTATGAATGATATGGGCTTTAAAACCCTTGCCGTGCAAAAAGTCGGTCTAACCGGCTATACGGCCCTTTACGAGATGCCGGATTCAGATGGTATCTGGCGCACCTGGGCGCATGTGAATCCAAAGATTATCGGTATTGATATGGCAACATTGAAAGGTCCCATGGGTCGGAATTTTCCCGGATTTTGGAAAATATATACCGGTGTAAAAGGGGGCAAACGATCTCAGGGTTATTACACCTGGCAGGACAAGGACGGCCAATTTCGCGAAAAATTTATGGTCTGCACGCCGGTCGCCGGAACCCCGTATGTTGTTGCTGCAACGACCTATTTGGATGAATTTCACGGACCGGTTAACCTTATGCAAACCCGCGCCGGTGAGCTGACGGAAAAGACGCGCTGGATTATCTGGGCCATTCTGGGTGGTACCGTGCTGCTGATCGGATTGATTGTTGCCATTTACAGCCATCGGCTAACAACGAAAATCAAATCCTTGACCGATGTCGCCGAACGGATCAGTATCGGTGACCTTGGCATCGAAATCAAAACCAAGGCCAGAGATGAAATCGGTGAGCTGGCTGAAGCCATATCCAGAATGCAGGAAAGCATCCGCATGTCAATAGAGCGATTGCGGCGACGCCGATAGCAGCGATTGCGTGATGTCTTACGCGACGATCACCTCTCAATCGGCTCGAGCGAATAAAGAAGCCTGGCGATTCGACCCAAGCAAAGCAGTAATGTTTAAGGAGTCATAATGGTTGTCATTCCAACTCAACAGCCTGTGCTTGAAAATTTAAATGCCTACTATCTTGATATTAGAAAACTGCTGGAGCATTTCCAGGGTGAAATTGGATCGGGCGGCATCCATTTTAAATCGCATACAGCTGAGGGAGTCTTATTTTTCGATCAAGATCAGCTACTGAGTGGTTTCTTACAGGAAAAAAATAAAACTCTGTCAGGCCATGAAGCGATCGAACGTCTGCTGGAGCCAGGCAAAGCATATAATTTCATTGTGAACATCTATCATATTGATTCAGAAGAAGTATATTACTGGGCCGGTATTCAAGCGGCGGAAAAAATTTATAAAGATCTGAGTACCGAATTTACTGATCTGGAAGGACTCATAAAAAAAATGGGTTCTGAAAAGCTGACCGGCTATATTGATATCCGTATCGGCAGCGGCGAACAAAGGGGTTTCATTTTTCTGATTAACGGAAAAATTAGAGGAGGCTCGTGTTCCTGGGGTAACGGAATGCCAAGTCCGTCCAGCGAGCATCAAGAGCTACTCGTTCAAAAAACCAAAGAACTGGGGGGTACTTTTAATGTTAGCCGAATTGCTTTAAACAACCTCCCCGCTGACAGCACACCGATAGGCGAAGGGCAGGCCGATTCAGAAACCGCGATTGTGATGATGGAGGCCCTGCTGGCGATATTTGAAACAGTGGTTCGCGAAAATACCAAAAAAAAGACCGATTTTCAGAAGTTGCTCAAGCAATACCTGGTTGAAAATGCTGAGCGTTTTGCTTTTCTTGATCCATTTGCAGGTGAATTCGAATACGACCAGCAAAGCATCACCTTTTCAGGCCGCGCCGGTGACCGCGATTTGGTTCAGGGTGTTTGTGCGGTGGTGAAGAAAATGGCTCACGACCTGGGTCTGTTTTCAGCACTGTTAGAAAAGTTGGAATTGTGGTCAGAAGAATATGCGGATGAATTGCTTTACTACGATGTCAACTTAACAGAAATTGACGTTTAAATATATAAGCTTATCACCTTCCACATTCTACGAAAAAGTTTCGGGACCATGGCTGGTGACAATTTGAACCACAGCAAAGATTATTCGGCCCGCCGGTATGCTGAGTTTTTTGACAGTCTTCCGGCCCCCCTGTTTCGCACCACTATTGAAGGTAAAATGGTATATTGCAATCATGCGCTTGCCAATTTATTGGGTTTTGAATCCGCTGTGGACCTTATCGATTATCCGGTTATTGAATTTTACCAGAACAAAAAAGATCGCGGGCGTATTATTCACACTGTCATCCAAACCGGCGGCGTTTTTGATCTGCCCGTGGCGCTTCAAAAAAAGGACGGGACTCCCATCTGGTGTGCGATTACCACCAAAGCTATTTTTGATGACGACGGTAATGCCATTCATCTTGACGGTGTTTTAAAGGAAATAACACCGGATATCGATTCTGATATCGATGCGTCCAAAATCCAGGGACCTGCAGGGGATCTTAACCAGATCGTTATTAATTTTGATCTTCGGGGCGCGCTGATTAGTGTAAACTCAGCTGCGGAAGCATTCTTTGGCCTACCCAAAGCGAAATTGGTGGGTAAATCGTTATCTGAATTTTTAGCGCCCAGCGATCGCGACCTGTTCCTTATGTTTCTGGCTGATATTTTTAAAATCGGTCGTAGTGAAATCATTTTGTCCATCCTGGACGGCAGCTCAACCGTGCACCATCTAAAATGCCAGGCCTATCTGATCAAAAATAATGGCCGTGCAAATCATATCAAATGTATTACCAAGGATGTCACTCATATTATAAAGCAACAACAGCAAAAAGCGGAAAGCCAAAAATTTCAAGGTGTTTTGGAAATGGCCGGTGGTGTTGCGCATCGTTTGAACCAGCCCTTGACCATTATCAATAACCAGATTAATGAAATTTTATCCGAAATTAAGCGGGATAAGCGCCTATATGCCAAAATTGTTAAGATTCACAATCAGATTAAGAAAATGAATGATATTACCGATAAATTAGGCAGGATTAAGAAATACGAAGCAATGGATTATGTCGCCGGAATTAAAATAGTTGATATTGAAAAATCATCCTGGTCCCATGATGGCAAGGAAGACAGATGATTAAAAATGTTCTGTTAGTAGATGATGATACAGAGATGCTGCATGCCCTTAGAGAGGGCTTTAAGCGGTACCAGGAGTCATTTGCGGTTTTGCTGGCCGAAGACGGTCTGAAGGCCCTGGAGGTTCTCAAACAAAATATTATTTCCTTGGTCGTAACCGATCTAAAAATGCCCAAAATGGACGGTTTTGGGCTTTTGGCACACATCATGCAGCACTATCCTGACATCCCGGTCATTATTATCACCGGTTACAGTACACCTGAAATGGAAAAACTGGCGCGCGAGGGAGGTGCAGTCGGATATACTGCCAAGCCGTTTTTAATTGAAAACTTAGCCCGTCAAATTTTAGGGACGTTAAGAAAGGAATCCGAGGGCGGCACGCTGCACAATATATCATCCGGCATGTTTTTGCAGCTGATTGAAATGGAGCAGAAAACCTGCACGATTCGGTTGGAGGAAAAAACAAGCGGTAAAAAGGGGATTCTGTTTTTCAGTGATGGTGAATTGTTTGATGCCAGGGCAAACAATATGCAAGGCGAGGCTGCCGCGCACGAAATTTTTTCATGGGATGCGGTCAATCTGTCCATTCAAAATGGCTGTGCTCTAAAGAAAAATAGAATTCAAAGCGACTTGCAGCCGCTCATCCTGGAGGCTATGCGGCGCAAGGACGAGGAGGCGCCGGTGAGCATGCGCGTCAAAGATGAGGAAGAGGCGGAGCTCGTGCCAGAGGGCGTTATGGAGCAGATTGAAACCGCAGCTGAGATGCCGGCCGATCGGCTTAACAAACTAAGGGCCAACATCGAAGCAGAAATTGGGCAGCAATGCGGTCTGGAAGATCTCTATCAGGATTCGCTTTGGGACTACCGTGTCACCCAGCTATCGAAAATCGGTGCTTTCTTCCAATTGGGGAAATTCATGCTGGCCTATATCGATCGGGGTGATGACCATGACTACATTCTCATACCAGGTCAAAAAACAACCGTTGTCACGGTAGACCCCCGGTGCCCCCGAGATAAGATATTGAGGGCTATCAGCAAATAACTTTAATGAGCGCTTCAAGCGCTCAATATAATTAAATTAAGATGTGCGCATCAAATGCGAGAATTGTTTAAGGATATATTGAATACAGATGGCGTGACGGGTGTCATGCTGTTTGCGGCCGACGGCGATGTGCTTTTTAAAGAGTTCTCGACAACGGTCAAAGCAGCGCCTGAAAACCTGGATTGGCGATTTTTAATTGAATCCATGGAAGGAATGCGTGAAACCGACCTGATTTTTGAAAAGGGTCGCATTTATATCCGTAAAACCGAGGTGGGTTTTCTGGTTGTATTAATGGCGCTTTACGTGCCGATTTCGATGGTTCGATTAAATTGTGACATTCTTTTACCGTTGTTGCAGCCAGCAAAACCGGGTCGAAAATTTGGCCGGTTCTTTAAAAAATAAATAAAATCCGATGCGGTGTGCCATTCCAATTGAAAGGGTTATCCTAATAAATGAACACAGAAATTGAATCTAAAATCAACGAGGCTGAAGTTTGCCGTTCAATGGGGTTGTTTGAAGACTCGCTTAAAATTTACGAAAATATTCTCGGCAGCGTATCTGAACAGGATACCCAGACCCACGATAAAATTCAAAAGCGCATCCGTTTGCTCAAGCATGAAATCGACAATGAAGAGGAGACTGCGCCCAAAGGGGTCTCGGCCAAAGATATCACGATGTTGCGGGAGCGGTTGTCCAACCAGGGAGATGTTCCGGCCATTTTGGACAGTGCTTCTGCCTTTAAGGAAATGGGGCTGCACGGCGAGGCCCTTCCGGAATACGCCAAGCTGCTAAAAGAAGATTATCCGGTGAA
This sequence comes from Desulfobacterales bacterium, assembly GCA_050122435.1. Lineage (GTDB taxonomy): Bacteria > Desulfobacterota > Desulfobacteria > Desulfobacterales > JAHEIW01 > JAHEIW01. The sequence continues at coordinate 4,304 of JASFIX010000049.1, read as the reverse complement.
TAAAGTGATGCCCGAAATCAGTGAATGTCTATTGAAACTGCATTCCCCCTCAAAAGCATCGGATAAACTGAACGCGCTCATAAAACCGCTCAAACTTTCTAAAGCAGATACAGCCGACATTTTGTTCATTTTCGGACAGGAAATGGAAAAGCGCGATCATCGTGAAGTGGCGCTTGACAACTACAGGGCGGCGCACAGATTAAGTCCCGACAATGCGGAAGTCAAGAAACGAATGGATTCGGTTGCGGCCACTTTTACGACCGGCTCGAAATATGATTACCTGCTGCGCGAGAAATTGGTAACGACCCAGCAGTTGCAGCAGGCGTTTGCATTGGCCAAAAAGATGAACAAAAGTGTCGAATTTGTTTTAATTGAACACAACAAAATCAACAAAGCGGCCATCGGTAAATCCTTTTCACTTTTCTATGATACTCAGTTTCGCGATTACGATCCTTCTTTCACGGTGCCGGTCGAACTGTTATCCAATTTGAAGAAAACCTTTTTGCTCAACGAGTACTGGGTTCCCATGACCTGGAACAAAGAAGCAGTGGAGATTTTAGTTGATGATCCACGGGATCTGAATAAAACCGATAACATCAGAGCCCTGATGAAAACCAATCGGATCAATTTTACAGTCGCCATCCGTGAAGATATCGAGCAGTACATAAAACTGTTTTTTGACGGGGGACAACAGGCCGCCGAAGAGGCCGCAACGCAGCAGACACTTGATGACTTTGATTTAATGCCGGATGTCTCCTTCGAGGAAGAAGAGGAAGAAGAAGAGGTCGATGACGGTCTGGATGAAGCCTCGGGCAAAATCGTTAAGCTGGTGGATCAGACCATTATTGCCGCTTACCGCAAAAATGCGTCGGATATCCATATCGAGCCGTCATCGATTACCAAATCAACATCTGTGCGCTTTCGTCTGGACGGCGTCTGTCAGGAGTACCTCAAAGTCCCCAATTCCATGGCGCGCGGGATCGTTTCCAGGGTTAAAATCATGTCAAACCTGGATATCGCCGAGCGGCGGCTGCCCCAAGACGGAAAGATCAAATTCAAACGCAAAGGCGTGCCGACATTTGAACTCCGCGTTGCCACCCTGCCGACTCAGGGTGGATTCGAAGATGTGGTGCTCAGAATTCTGGCCTCGGCCGGTGCGATGGAGCTCGACGAGATGGGCATGACCGAGCGCAACACCAAAGTTATGAAACGCGTCATTGCCAAGCCCTACGGGCTGGTGTTGGCGGTGGGCCCCACCGGTTCGGGTAAAACCACATCACTGCATGCAATTCTCAGCTACATCAATAAACCGGGCATAAAAATATGGACAGCTGAAGATCCGATCGAAATCACCCAGGGCGGGCTGCGGCAGGTAGAAGTCAAGCCCAAAATTGGTCTGGATTTTGCCCGGGTGATGCGGGCTTTCCTCAGGGCCGATCCGGACGTCATCATGATCGGGGAAATGCGGGATGAGGAGACAGCCTCCATTGGCATAGAGGCCTCTTTGACCGGCCACCTGGTCTTTTCGACCCTGCACACCAACAGCGCACCGGAAACCATTACCCGACTGCTGGATATGGGGCTCAATCCCCTTAATTTTTCAGACGCCTTTCTGGGAGTACTGGCTCAGCGGCTGACGCGTCGCTTATGCAAAGATTGTATGGAAGAATATCCGTTGACTAAAGATGAATATGAGATGATCTACGTGGACTACGGTGAAAAATATTGGGCGCAAACCGGTATTGAATATGACCCGGACACGACTCTGTACAAGCCTGTAGGCTGCGATGCCTGCTCAAATACCGGTTACCGCGGCCGCATGGGTATCCACGAGCTCATGGAAGGCACGCCCAAAATCAAATTGATGATTAAAAAGCAGGCCAGCACCGAAATGCTATTTGCCCAGGCCATGAAGGAAGGCATGTCCACACTTCGGCAGGATGGTATCATGAAGGTTTTTAAAGGGTATACCGACCTGTCTGAAGTGCGGCGGGTCTGTATTAATTAGTAAAGGTTTCAGGTGTTCCGCCTTCGCTTAAGCTATGGCGGACAAGCAGGTTTCGGGTATCAGGGAATTTTACCCTATCCACGAAAAAATGAGTTATCGCTTGTAGGTCTGCTTTCAATTCAACTGCTTTAACCCCATTTGTTTAATGGATATTGGTTCCCGCGAGTGGCAACATCTGATTGTCGACGGCGCCCAGCAGCTGGGCATCGCCATTGATGAGCGCATGATCGCTGCGTTTGCCGCCCATGCTGCCGAGTTGCTCAACTGGAACCGTAAAATTAATCTGACCGCCATTACCGATCCCCGGGATATCGCCACAAGGCACTTTTTGGACTCGCTTGCGCCTGCCAAATTCATTCCCGACCGGGCCCGGTTACTCGATATCGGCTCTGGAGCGGGTTTTCCGGGTCTTCCGCTTAAAATTGTAAAATCCTCTTTATCCATCCTGCTGATCGATGGTAATCGCAAAAAAATCAATTTTTTAAAGCACATGATCCGATCGCTTGGCCTTGATCAAAGTGAAGCCCTTCAAATCCGTGCAGAAAAACTGCAAGAGGATCCTGAATCTGTCCATTCCTTCGATATCATTATCAGCCGGGCACTATCGGATTTGACATCTTTTGTTAAAGTGGCAACACCGTTGCTGGCAAAGCAGGGGGCCATTATGGCCATGAAAGGGGAGGTTGATCAGGAAGAATTGGATGCATTGCGTGCAGATATCCTCGGCGACCGATTTTCTCTTGAAATTGAAAATTATTCACTGCCATCAATTCATGCCCTCCGATCGATTGTGATCATAAAACGTTTTCAGTAGACGATAGGTCGCCGTTCCTTTTTCTGGGTCAGATATCATAAGCGTATCACAGCTTTTTAAATGGGTTCAAAAGTACCGATATGTTGGAGATATTGCAGGTTTCATGATAAGATTATCAGTGTGATATGCAAAAGTGATCATAGATTACAAATAGATGGAGAACACTACTAGATTGGGCCAATTTCAGAGAACTTCATTCTATCTGTTTTGTTTAAACCCGTCACACTCTACAACAGCTTTCTATAAAGGAAAAAGAATATGGACGCAAACCAAAGAAAACTGGCAATTGTGACCTCCCTTGGAAAAAAATATTCAGGCATGGTCGATGTCCCTGGTGAAACTTTTCGAACCACGGATCTCTTGAACAGTGCCAATATTTTTTGGAAAAGCCCGAATTTGAAATGCTACGACAACGCCATTTTCATGAGTGATGTCCGCTTGTTTCTTGATGACAAAGCTATGTATAAAAAATTCGATTTTATCCAGGTCAAGCTTTCCGATATTATATATTTTTACGATGATATTGAAGGAATCGGCGATAAAATGGAAAAAAAACGGGCTTCAACAATGGTCAGGCAAACGGAGGAAGACGTCCAGACCGTTAATATCATCACAAAACAAGTTGCCAATTCCTTTTATGATATCACTGGTAAATTTTTTGGTCTGTTCAAGAAAAAGTCCAAAGATAATTTTATCCCCTTAACCCAGGCGAATATCGTTGAGATTTGCAGAAAACAGGATAAATGGGTGCAAAAGAAAGTGAAGCTACCCCATAATTTTATTTGTGTGAGCAACAACCACATAGAATCCGTTAACTTTAAATAGGGGCCCAAAAAACAATATGTTTGAAGGTTGTCTTATGGCGAGGTACCGCCGTTTGTTTGATCATGCTACTCAAATGATATATCGGCCGGAATTGTGGTGATCGGAAGTGTTAAGGTGAAAGGCGACCCTTAGGTGAGAATGCGAGGAAATGTGGCTTGATTTGGTGAATCGAAAAAACTGTGATTTATTGAGATAAAACCAAATATCGCTATTTTTCAGGTATAATATGGATATCTGAACCGTATCGTATTTTTAAACCTGATGTCAAATCGAAAGCCCGAAAAATGGGGCTTTGAGAAAATAAAAAGGGCGAATCTATAGTTCCAGATTCACCCTTCTGAATTGTGATAAAAATCGAATATCACAAAAAAAATTGCGGCCAGATATTTGTACTTTGTTGGAGATAGTGCGCCACGAGGCTGCACAGGAGATGAGGGTAGGCCCCTCGGGGTCGGTTTGCAGGAGCAGGCCCCAAAACACCTTAAGCTGCGCAGGTAAAGAGCCTGTGTGGTAAGCGTTAAGGAAAAGGTCCCGCAAAGACGGGATCAGTTGTGAATCAGAGAGACGAGCGCAAGCGAACCATTCGATGAGGTGTCGAAAACTTACAGACGACGTCAAAACTGGTGGCTATCTCTACACCAGGATAAGTCCAGGGGC
>JASFIX010000048.1:0-13223 GCA_050122435.1 Desulfobacterales bacterium | reverse complement strand
GCCCCAGTTTTTTGAGCTCTTCGGTGAAAGTGGCCATCCAGCGATTGTTGTGCTCCACCTTGGCCTTGACCTCCTCCGGGTTGTCGATGATCGCTTCGGCGGCAGCCGCAGACATCCGGCTCACGTTCCAGGGTAAAAACATCCGATTAAAAGCCGCAATCATTTCTTCGGTACCCAGTACAAATCCGAAGCGAACGCCGGCAAATCCGTAAGCTTTGGAAAAAGTCACCGACAAGAATACATGGGGATACTCCTTGATCAGAGATGCTTTCGTAGGACGGTCCGGGTTGTAATCCAGATAGGCTTCATCGATGCACAAGGGCACTCCCGTCTCGCAAAAACGAATCAGATCCGCATCGTCGATAAACACCCCGGTAGGATTGTTGGGGTTGATGATCAATATCAGTTTCGTGCGCTCGTTGATCGCATTGAGCATCCCATCTACATCATACTGTAGGTCCCCTTCCCTGACCGGAATCTGAACCACCTTTGCATTGCAAAGCTCCGCCCGTGGCGGAAACAGTTCAAAGGTCGGCGTCGACAGCAGAAATTCATCTCCCGGCTGCAAAAATACCCGCATCATGGCGTCGATGGTCTCCGATGATCCGTTGCATAGCGTCACATTGTCCGGCCCCAGATCGTACATGGAAGCGATCTTTGTTCGCAACCTCAGAAAACTGTCCGGATACCAGTTGCCGTGCCGCAGGGAATCAACCACCGCTTCGATGACCTTTTCCGAAGGGCTGATGGGGTTCTCATTGAGCATCAGACGGGCATAGTCCGGGTTTGCCATTGCCTGATCCAGAATGCCGACATTGTACTCTCTTGACGTATACAGCCAGGGAACGATCCAGTCTTTAAGTTCTTTTTTCATGGCTCTCTCCTTCTTACAAATTTATGAAATAAATTTGGGTTTGGAGGTTCAGGGTTCAGGGTTTAAAGGTTTGGCATTTGGCAGCCACATCTCGCTACTGACTGCCGGTCACTGATTTTTGCAATCGAACCTCTGAACCTTTGAACGCAGAACCTTTGAACCCCTATTTTAAAAGCGTATCGATCGAGGTGTACTTCAGCCCGAAGGCCTCGGCAACCCCTTTATAGGTCACTTTGCCTTTCACCACGTTTGCGCCCAGCTTAATTTCAGGGTTTTGCTTCATGGCCTTTTTCCAGCCTTTGTTCGCAATTTCCACTGCGTAAGGCAGTGTGGCGTTTGTCAACGCCAGGGTAGAAGTCTTGGGTACCGCCCCCGGCATGTTGGCGACGCAATAATGCACCACACCTTCAACCGTGTAAATAGGCTTGCCGTGAGTTGTCGCCTTGGAGGTCTCAAAACACCCGCCCTGATCAATGGCCACGTCCACTATCACCGCTCCTCTCTTCATGGTTTTTAGCATCTGTCGGGTGATTAGCCTGGGCGCTTTGGCCCCGGGAATCAGGACCGCCCCGACGACCACGTCGGCCTCCTTGATGAGCCGGCGGACGGTTGAGGGTTTCGACATGAGCTCGAAGCAGTTGCTGGGCATGACATCGCTCAGGTAACGCAATCGCTCCAGATTCATATCGAGAATGTAGACTTTGGCACCCAGGCCGCAGGCCATTTTAGCGGCATTGATGCCCACCACGCCGCCACCGATAATGACAACTGTGCCCGGATCCACTCCGGGGACGCCGCCGAGCAAGATGCCGTGACCCCCCTGGGCCATTTCCAGATACTTGGCCCCCTGCTGAATGGCCATGCGACCGGCCACCTCACTCATGGGCGTCAGCAACGGCAGGGATCCATCTGCCTTTTGAATGGTTTCATAGGCAATGTTGATAGACCCGCTCTTGATGAGGACCCGGGTCAGCTCCTCCACCGCCGCCAGATGAAGATAGGTAAAAATGATCTGGTCTTTGCGGATGAGATCATATTCGGCCGGCAGCGGTTCTTTGACATGCATCACCATTTTAGAGCGCTTAAATATTTCCTTGGGGGTATCGACAATTTCCGCGCCCGCATCCGAATAGGCCTTATTGTTAAACCCACTTCCCTTGCCGGCATTTTTTTCTACAAGCACCGTATGCCCGTTTTGTCTCATGATCTCCACGCCGGCCGGGGTCATACACACCCGATTCTCCTCAGCCTTGATTTCCTTCAAAACGCCAACAATCATGATGCTCTCCTTCTATTAAATTTGGGTTCCGAGGTTCAGGGTTCAGGGTTCAAGGTTTGGTATCTGGCAGCCCTGTCTACTGGCTGCTGGTCACTGGTTTCTGTAATCTAACCTCTGAACCTTTGAACGCATAACCTTTGAACCTCTATTTGAGCAGCTTATTAATCGGCTCATACTTAAGGCCAAATGCCTGAGCAACGCCCTGATAGGTCACCTTGCCCTGGACCACATTGGCCCCTGCCCTGATTTCAGGATTTTGCTGCATCGCCTTTTTCCAGCCTTTGGTCGCAATCTCTGCCGCATACGGCAGCGTCGCATTGTTCAACGCCAGGGTAGATGTCCTGGGCAAGGCGCCGGGCATGTTGCTGACGGCATAATGAACGATGCCGTCAACTTTATAGATCGGATCGGCATGGGTCGTTTCTCTGGAAGTCTCAAAACAGCCGCCCTGATCAATGGAGACATCCACCATCACCGAGCCCTTTTTCATCGTGCCGAGCATTTCGCGGGTTACCAGCATCGGGGTCTTGCTGCCTGTGACCAGCACGGCGCCAACCACCAGGTCCGCCACGGGCAGGAGGTCACGGATGACAGCCGGGCTGGACATCAGGGTGACACACTGGCCTGTCATCACATCACTCAAATAGCGCAGCCGGTCAAGATCGATATCAAGAATGTAGACTTTGGCGCCCAGTCCGCTGGCCATTTTGGCGGCATTGATGCCCACCGCACCGCCTCCGATAATAACGACGGTGCCCGGGTCAACACCGGGCACACCTCCAAGCAAAACACCGTGCCCGCCTTGGGCCATTTCCAGATATTTGGCCCCCTGTTGAATCGCCATGGGACCGGCCACTTCACTCATGGGGGTCAGCAGCGGCAGAGAACCATCTGCCTTTTGAATGGTCTCATAGGCAATGCATACCGCCTTGCTTTTGATCAGCGCACGGGTCAAATCTTCCGATGCCGCCAGATGGAGATAGGAAAAATAGATCTGGCCTTTACGAATCAACTTGTATTCAAAAGGCTGGGGTTCTTTGACCCGCATAATCATTTTGGCCCGTTTAAAAATTTCCTTGGGAGAATCAACGATCTCGGCCCCGGCCCTTTTGTAATTGATGTTGCTGAATCCACTGGCCTTACCGGCATTTTTCTCGACAAGGATCTGATGTCCGCGCTGCCGCATGAATTCAACCCCCCCCGGACTCATACACACGCGATTCTCCTCAGCCTTGATCTCTTTTAGAATTCCAACAATCATTTTAATTTCCTTTCTGAAAAAGGATCATTCATAAAGGCATAAAGGCTGCCTGCGCATCAACAACTTCTGGAGCAATTTTCGGGCGATCTTCACAGCAGTATAAAATCAGGCTTCGAGACATTTGCCTGCGAATGCGACCATTTCCTCGGTTGCGTTGGAGAACTGCTCAGCGGTTTTCTGAAGTGCCGGGTGCGTGTTGTATTCATCCCTCGAATAACCATCCGCGGAACAGCCTCTTTCAAAATAGGGAACCCGCATCAGCTTATCCATTAGATCGTTGGGAATATCTTCCAGGATGCGATCTTTTTCAAAACTGATTTTTTCGACCCCAGGCAGAAAAATAACCTTCTCGATGAAAATGGGCGGGCAGGTCACCACGATGTCGGCGCCGGATTTTTCTTCCAGATGCCAGATCCGATCTTGGCCGTCAACGGTCGGCCCCATGATCAGAGAGCAAGACAGCATCTTGCTCGGCAGTTCATTATCCTTCAGATACCTGTAAGCCTTTTTGAAAATCGCCAATTCCGCCAGTCGAATTTCACCGTCGGACAGCTCGATCCCCTTTTCAGCGGCAAAGTCTTTTAAACCACCGAGATTACCAAATCTGCCTTCCATGTGGGTAATCACCGAACGCCATTTGCTCAAATCCACCCCGTTTTTTTTGGCCGTTTCAAGGCCTCTTTTGACCGTGTCGGCACAGTCCACCAACTGGGGCAAAATAAATGTCAGCGTGTTGTTGGTGGGAATCCCCTTGGCAGTCAGGTGCTCGATGACTTCGTAGCCCTGCTTGGAACCGGGAACCTTGATCATGACGTTGGGATTAATCGCCGCGATTTCTTCGGCCTGACGGATCATGGCATCCTTATCAAATACACTGCGCGGATCCACCTGTCCCGAAATATAACCTTCCCTGTAATTGCTGGCTTCAAATAACGGCAGATACATCTCCGAGCCGCGCTTTACAACGGTCTTGTAAAGCTGCCAGAAAAGACCTTCTTTATCCAGATCCGGGTTCTCAGCCAAAATGTCTTTGGCCACCTTTTCCCAATAAGCGGGATTATCCTGAATGGCCTGCAGCGAAAGGGGAGGATTGGTGGTGACACCCCTGAACAGCTGATCCATGGGATTATTCTTGTCATACATTCGATTGAATTGAGCGGTTAATGTATCGTGATCATTGGGATCTGCCTTTTGCAGCATTTTTTTACACCAGTTTTCGAAAATAACAGGAGACGAATCCCACCATATTTCCATACCCGGGCTGTTATCCACCAGCCTTTCAAATAGGTTTCTATCTTCCATGTTGATTCTCCTTTTTTTGGTTTTTCCCGTTTTAAATCGTTTTTTTAACTTTCTTCTATAGTATAGATGTATATACAGATGAGCTTAACGTTTGCAAGTTAATTTTCTGTGAAATTTTCATTAGATTTTAAAACCCATGCGCCCCTTATTTTGAATAATAGCGTCCGAGTTCGATTTCGAGTTTATATTTATCCCCACGGTGATAGGAGTACAGCAACTCGATGGGAATGCTGTTCTCATCAAAGGTTAGACTTTCGATGTAAATTCCGGCTGAATTCGCCGGAATTTTTAAAATTTTAGCAATCTTGGTGTCCAGATTTATCGAACTGATCGTCTGTTTGCTACGAGCCAAAACGACACCAAATTGCTCTGACATGATTTTATACATCGAACCGCTAAGATCCATATCCAGAATGCCTTTGAACTTGTCATAAGGCAGGTAGCTTTCCTCATATATTAAGGGCGTACCGTCTCCCGCCCTTACACGGTGCACGACAATGACCTTCTTATTTGAACCCAAAAAAAGGGCTTTGGCCACATCATCCCCGGCAGTTTCAAAACCTTTCTTTAAAATCTTGGTTTTTTGGACGATACCGCTTTCCCGCATCAGGTCAGTAAAGCTGGTAATTCTTTCAAGTCTGTGCCTCAGCTGCAAAGGCGCGGGGGCATCGACAAACGTCCCGGTACCCTTTTCTTTGCGCAACAAACCAATTGCGGTTAGCTCTGATATCGCCTGCCTGAGGGTATTTCGATTCACGCCACACATTTTGGCAAGCTCAACTTCCGAAGGCAATTTTTCCCCTTTTTTATATCTCCCCGTTTCAATAACCTCTCTTAGCCAGGCGCTGATCTGGAGATATTTTGGAATGGGGTTGGTTTCATCAACAATTTTCATTAATAAATTTTCTTTCTAATTGATTAATATCCGGAAAGACAACATCTGATGATAGACGATCACAATGACGGCAAAAGAATAAATGGAAGTCGATCCAACGGCTTAGCGGCCTAAATATTTAGATGTATATACAAAATTTATCAAAAAATAAGTGGTTCCAGCGCCATTCTGCCATGGATATAGCAGCGGCAGTTAAACCGCAACACCGTACTCCTCTTTGATGAACTCTAGGTTCTTTATTGCATTTTCATATTTGATTTTGCCGTAGTTGTAATAGTCGAATTCAATCGTGGAGATATTGAGTTGAATCAGACTCCACAAAAACCAGTAGATATCGGGGAATGGTTTAAACAGATCGATAAGAAATAAGGCTTGATCGAATCTGTATCCTTCGCAATATGCTTCCACAATCTGTTTTTCAGCATCCCGCGGAGAAAGGATTTCCTGAAACATGTCGGCAATATCGTAATACTTCGGGGCCATTCCGCCATATTCCCAATCGATGAGATACATGGGGAAATCATATTTGTGAAGGGCATCTTCTTTTATGAGGATGAAATTGTCCGCCAGCAGATCGTTGTGGCAGGCGGTATATTCAGATTCGGGGATATTGATAATACTCGACAGTATCGTAAGGCGTTCGATGGTGCCCGCAATGTCAAATTCCGGATAGTCGGCTCCGAGCCGCTTGAGGATGGCCGACATCTTCATGACCTCAACCAGGGGATTGAAAACTTTTTCCAGAGATATGTCGCTGGTGTGAATTCTGCGAATCGGATCAACGATTTTGGGGTACAGCGATTTGTCCAAAAAGTGATCGTTTGTCAAAACAATGGCGTCACCAATGAATTCTACGATGGTAACGCCCCTTTCGGGCATGTACTTGATCATTTTGGAGCCTACGCCGATTTTAGCCATTTCCCGTATGGTTTGGGCTTCATAGTCCCGATTGATGAAAAGGTCGGTTTTATCACCATAAATTCGAACCGTGTAATCGCCTTTTTCCGACTGAACCCGGTAAAGTTTATTGGTTATCCCGCCGCTGAGTTCTGTGATTTGAACATCAAGCCCTTCCCATTCGGGTAAAAGATCATAACAGATTTCTTGGGTGAATTCCTGATCTATCAGATTCGTGGTCGCGCTCATGCGAACTCCCTATTTTTCTGTCTAAAACGGTTTACACTATAAGGTTTTCAGATTTGCTGGCGCTGGAAAACTCACCGTGATTTCCGGGCCGTCCATATCAGCTTCTATACCATTGCGATTATTGGATTTAGCTTATATCGATATAATGATCTGAGGCAGTGAGTCAATCTCTTTTTTCGATATTGTTATCAAGCCTCGCAGCACGGATAAACAGGGACGGGATGTCAATTGACCCACTGCCCAACTTAAACAAAAAACTTGACATCGCCTTGTTTGGTAAGGTAGCTAAACAGGGCAAGTGGAATGTGTTCTTTTGAGAATTCTGGCTGTATAAACATCTATAGTTTTAAACTTCATAACTGGGTTCTTTCATGATCCGAACACTTTGGCCGCGAATTTTCCCTCCCCGGAAGAACCCTTGCTATTTTTTATTACAGATTGCAAACGATCCGGATGCATGATTTGAAACCTCACCATAACCAGGAATCAATGCTATCAATCATTAAATCATTTTCACTGAACCATCTCCTTTGTACAGCACCATTAGGTGGTTATATTTTTGTCGTTTTGGCTGGAAGTTAACCCATACAAACGAAAGGAGGCAGGTCTGATGAAAAGACGAGATTTTATTAAAAAAGCAGGATTAGGGGTTGCAGCCGTGGCAGCCACGGCGGTAAGGGCGCCCCATGGGCTTGCGGCAAAAAAGATCAGGTGGCGAATGCAAACCTATGCCGGTGCGGCCCTGTCTGAGCATGTCTGTAAACCATCCATAGATGCCTTTAACAAGGCTGCCAATGGAGAGATGCAGATCGACCTGTATAATGCCGATCAGCTGGTGCCCCATGGAGAACTGTTTAGAGCGCTGCAGGAAGGGACAATTGACGCCGTCCAGAGCGACGACGACTCCATTGCGGCTCCGGTAGATGTGTCTGTATTCGGTGCTTATTTCCCCTTTGCCTCACGCTACTATCTGGATGTTCCCGCGCTGTTTCACTGGTACGGGCTGGACAAAATCTGGGAGGAAGCCTACGCCGAAATCCCGGAAGTTACCTGGTTAAGCTCGGGGAGCTGGGACCCCTGCAATTTCGCTACCACCAAGCCCATCAAAAGCGTTGCAGACTTCAAGGGACTGAGAATGTATATGTTCCCCACCGGGGGCAAGTTCATGCAACAATTCGGTGTGGTCCCGATGTCGATTCCCTATGAAGACGTTCAGATGGCGATTCAAACCGGCGAACTGGACGGCGTTGCCTGGTCCGGCATCACCGAGGATTATACGGTTGGCTGGGCGGATGTCACCAAGTATTATTTGACCAATCCCATCTCCGGCGCCTGGGTGGGTTCGTACTTTGTGAACACCAAGAAATGGAACAAAGTACCGCCACACCTGCAGACCCTGTTTAAACTCTGTGCAGAAAGCTCGCACTACTACAGGCTGCACTGGTACTGGTGGGGCGAAGCGCACTACCGTACCAAGGGGGGCAAGCTGCAGCTCACCTCCATCCCCGACAAGGAATGGAAGGTTGTAGAAAATGCAGCGCTCAAGTTCTGGGATGAAGTTGCTAAAAGGACCCCCAGAACGGCCAAGGTGGTGAAAATACTCAAAGACTACGTCGCCACCATGGAGGCCGCCGGTCCTCCCTACCGCTACTAATGAATAGGAGAAGATGAGTTTTGAATCGTATAGAGGTTAGCCCTCCCAAGTTGAGGATAGACCCGGCCGGGGAGGGCCACCTCTAAAACGCCGAATGAAAAGAGCCAAAAAAAAGGGGCCAAAATGCCTAAAGTCATAAAAGCCTATGTGCGCTATATTGACGCAACCAACAAGGCGGTCGGTAAGTTCTCAATGTATTTAGTCTTCGCGATGATGGGGATTCTGCTGTATGAGTCTTTGTCCAGAACCATTCTTGATCGGCCCCACATATGGGTGGTCGAGATGGCGCAGTTTTTTATGGCCGCCTATTACTTGCTTGGCGGTGGCTACTCCATGATTCTCGACGGCCATGTTCGAATGGACCTACTCTATGGCCGGTGGGGGCGGAGGAGACAGGCTCTCGCCGATGTGTTTACCGGTTTTCTGCTTATCTTCTACATGTTTTTTCTACTTACCGGCGGGATTTCGGCCTCAAAATATGCCTTAAAATACGGGCAGGTCAACTATACCCCGTGGGGACCGCCATTGTCACCTATCAAGATTGTTATGACCATCGGAATTTTTCTGATGCTGTTGCAGGTTATCGCGACCTTCTTCAAGGATCTGGCAGTAGCCAGAGGCAAGGACCTGGACCAAGATAAAGAGGAGACGGTTTCATGAGTTATGAAATGATCGCACTGCTGATATTCGCCTCGATGCTGGTCATGCTGCTTACCGGGCAACGTATCTTCGCCGCCATCGGAGGGGTCGCTACGGTTTTCGCGTTGCTGCTGTGGGGAGAAGGTGCCGAGGGCATGCCGTTTCATGCCAGCTTTGTTTTGCTGAACTGGTATCCACTGCTAACCCTGCCGTTATTCATCTATATGGGGTATATGTTTTCCGAGTCCGGAATAGCGGACGACATGTATAATATGTTCCATGTCTGGATGGGCCCGCTCAACGGCGGTTTAGCCGTCGGAACCATCGGTTTGATGGTCGCCATCGCGGCCATGAACGGTCTAAGTGTCGCCGGAATGGCAATTGGCGCCAGTCTGGCCTTACCGGAAATGCTTAAGCGAAATTATAACAAGGTGATGGTCACCGGCGTTATCCAGGCCGGCAGTTCCCTGGGTATCATGGTCCCGCCCAGCGTGGTTCTGGTTCTCTATGGCATGATCGCCCGGCAAAACGTCGGCCGGCTGTGGATGGCCGGTGTTTTTCCCGGTTTGCTGCTGGCCGCTTTGTTTATTCTATATATTATGATTCGATGCAAACTCCAGCCCCACCTGGGACCGGCATTGCCCCCCGAAGAGCGCCAGATCAGCTGGGGAAAGAAGCTTCTACTGCTCAGGGCCGGAATCATTCCGCTGGTGATTATTTTTTCCATGACGGGGCTGTTCCTCTTAGGGATCACCAGTCTGGTCGAGTGTTCGGCAGCCGGTGCGGCGGCAACGACCCTTGCCGCACTTTTCAAACGCCGGTTAAACCTGAAGGTTTTAGAAAACACCCTGCGCAATACGCTGAGCGTCAGCTGCATGTTTATGTGGGTGATTCTGGCGGCCCTGGCATTTAGCTCGGTCTTTGATGGATTGGGCGCTGTGCATGCGATCGAGTCTCTATTTCTGGAAAGGTGGAATCTCAGTCCGTGGGGAATCATCGCCATGATGCAGGTATCCTACCTGCTCATGGGCATGTTTCTGGATGATACGGCCATGCTGATCATTGTTGCCCCGCTTTATGTACCCCTGGTCATCAGTCTGGGTTTCGATGCCATCTGGTATGGCGTTCTCTATACGATCACCTGCCAGATTGCTTATATGACGCCGCCCTTTGGCTATAACCTGTTTTTGATGAAGGCCATGGCGCCTCCGGAGGTAACGCTGGGCGATATCTACCGTTCGATCACACCCTTTGTGCTGGTGATGATTGTGGGTTTGGTGATCGTGATGCTGTTTCCCGAGATTGCCTTGTGGCTGCCCAATTTATATTTTGGAAAATAAGATGTACAAAAAAATAATGGTTCCTTTAGACGGCTCGCAACTGGCAGAATGTGTGCTGCCGCATGTGCAGGCCATCGCATCCGGATGTAAAATTGCGAATGTGGTGTTTGTGCGGGTAATAGATCCAGCCAAATTGTCTGCCAGCCTACCGGCCCAGGGGCAATTGGGATCTCAGGATAAAGATCGCCGGGAACTGCAAGCGCAAAGAAAAAATAATGCGGACGCCTATTTAAAGAAGATAGTGGAAGACACTGTTATCGAAAATGCGGTGACCCACCATGAAGTTTTAGAAGGCAAAGTGGCAGAAACCCTCGCCGACTGGGCTGAAACAAATAATGTGGACCTTATTATCATCGCCAGCCATGGTCGATCGGGAATCAGTCGCTGGATGATGGGCAGCGTAGCCGATCGGATTTTGCATTCGGTCTGCGCCCCGGTTTTCATGATCCGTGCCCCCGGTTGCATACCCGGCATATAATAAAATTTAAGTTGCCGAGGTTATAATACCTGACGCTCCTCAGCCTTGATTTTCTAAAAGCACCGACAATCACTTTTACTACCTTAATCCTTTCCCTGATCTTCTTTCTAAAAATAATGTATCGATTTAAAGCTAACTATTGTCACTTCCTGTAGATCTGATATATCGCTTGTGCATATGCAATTTTTCAAATAGCAAAACTTGACAATGAAGCTTTTGAATTAAGTTTAATGCTTAAACGCAGGCGGGTACGTTAAAAAAATCGGCGAGGAAAATAATGACCATCTGGCTGGTGACCCTTATTTTAGTTGTGGCGATGCTTTTGTTGATAAGCGAGAAGCTGCCGGTGGATCTGACGTCCATCGGTATTATGGTCGTATTGACCATCAGCGGAATTTTAGCTCCAACCGAAGCCATCGCAGGCTTTGCAAACCCGGCGGTCATCACCGTTGCGGCCATGTTTCTGATCAGCAAAGGCATGATTCGCACCGGGGCCGTTGCATTTATCAGTCAAAAGGTTATTGAATATTCCCGCGGCCGACCGACCCTGGCCGTATTTTTAATCCTGATCATCGTGGGCACGGCGTCAGCCTTTATGAACAACACCCCCGTGGTCGTTCTTTTTATCCCCATTATTTTAAGCCTCAGCTGCGAGCTGGATTTCAGCCCGTCCAAATTTTTGATTCCGGTCTCCTATGCTTCCATTTTAGCCGGCACCTGCACTTTGATCGGAACTTCGACCAATATCATTATCAGCGATCTGAGTGCCGCACAGGGTTTCGGGTCTTTAGGCATGTTTGAGCTGTCATCGCTGGGTCTGCCCATTGCCCTGCTGGGGATTTTCTTCCTGATTTTTGCGGCGCCGAAACTGATGCCGGGCATCCACAATCCGGTCTGTGAGCTCAAGGATTCAGAGCATCGCCGCTACCTGGCCGAATTCCAGGTCCCGCGCCAGAGCCCTATCATCGGTGAGAATCCGGATTCGTACTTTACCGAAAAATACCCCAGCATGGAAGTGCTCGAATTGATCCGGTATTCGCATGTTTTTTATCCGGACAGAGATTCGGTGAAAGTCGCCCCGGATGATCTGCTGCTGGTGAAGGGATCGGCCAATGACCTGGTCGAAATTCTGGCCGAAAATCAGGTGGAATTAACTCTAGCGGAACAGGGTATGGATTTCGGGGCCGAACAGAAAGAATCACTGATTGTCGAGTTGATTATCCCCCCGGAATCATCGCTTTTGGGTGAACGGCTGATATCAAGCCGCCTGCGGCGGGACCCTGATATCCACATCATCGCCATTAAGCGCAGGGAGCTTCATTATGCCGAACGACAGGTCAAAGATGTTCGCTTAAAGATCGGCGACATTCTTCTGGCTCGCCTCCCGGAATCATCACTGGAAAGGCTGCGCGGCCAGACGGATTTCATCATTGTTGAAGACGTCCATCATGAGATTGTGCACAAAAGACTGGCGCGCCGTTCGTTTCTGATATTCGGGGCAATGATTGTGGCTGCCAGCACAGGCTTGGCGGATATTTTAGTCTGTGCTATGGCGGCGGCCCTTTTGATGATTTTAACCGGTTGCCTGCAGTTGAGAGATGCCTATCGCGCCATTGACGGTCGGGTGCTTTTGATCATTATTGCCATGATTGCATTGAGTGCCGCGCTGGAAAAAACAGGCGCCTCCGAACTTTATGCCAGAATATTTCTCAGTCTGTTCAGCGGTCTAAGTCCGGCTTATGTCCTGAGCGGGGTAATTTTGCTGACCAGCATCAGCACACACGTTTTAAGCAACAACGCCACCGCAATCCTGCTGCTGCCCATCGCGATTTCGGCCGCCCAGGGTCTGGGGGTTGACCCCAAACCATTTATCATCGCGGTTTGCTTTGGCGCCAGCGCCTGTTTTGCATCGCCAATCGGCTATCAAACGAATCTGCTGGTGTACGGACCCGGCGGGTACCGCTTCAGCGATTACCTGAAACTGGGGATGCCGTTAAATTTGCTGGTCCTGATAATGGGCTCGCTGTTTATCCCGCTGATGTGGCCATTTTAATACCTTAATCTTGTCCAGCGTTGCTGGATTCCCCGTCTGATCTTATACGGTTTATGGGTTGCCCCGCTTCGCGACCCCCGCAGGGGATTCAATAGGGCTCGTGCACAATTGAGGCAATAATCGGCTTGCTTTTGGCTCAAGGATAGAATATTGTATAAGTATTCAACTCGCTTCGCTTCAATAAGCGGGGAAATTTCTTTCTGAAGGAACAATTACATTTTCCAATGTGAAATCCTCCAGTTTGAGATTTTGAAAATATTAAAGCAGGAGGATATTCGCATGGCAGAGGGAACTGTTAAATG
>JASFIX010000047.1:0-13360 GCA_050122435.1 Desulfobacterales bacterium | reverse complement strand
TAAATTCGGTGACGTAGGCCTTAATTGTACCGCTGTGGCTTCCGTCGGAAGATGTCACCTGAACCCGGTCACCGTCGGAAATTCCCAGTTTAGCCGCCTCCTCGGCATTGATCCACAATGTATTCTCGGGCATGATTTCGCTGAGGACAGGATTGTTCTGGGTGCGGCCGTGGGTATGGACCGGGCTTCTGCCGAATGCGAGTCGAAAATATCCCGGCTCCGGTTGCTTGGGACGCTCATAGGGTTTGAAGGATTCGATGTCGCTTTCGGCCAGGCGACTGGAGACAAACTCAATTTTTTCCGAAGGCGTTTTGAATTTCAGATCTTTAAGGCGATTCCACCAGACGGGCTTATCGGTCAGAGCGACGGCTCCCTTTTTTTTCAGGTCCGCCACCGAGACGCCAGTGTCTTCCAGTTGCCATTCCCAGAATTCTTCGATATCGTTGAATTTAAAATATTTTCCGATCCCGAGGCGCTCGGCCAATGATTTGAAAATCCACCAGTCGGGTTTGGCCTCGTTACGGGGATCCACCGCTTTTTGCCGCATCTGAAACTGGGGTTTGAGGCCCTTGCCGGTTGATAAAACGCTTGATTTTTCCAGATAAGTCGCCGACGGCAGCAGCACGTCGGAATACCAGGCCGTCTCGCTGTAATTCGCGTCTATCGAGACCAGTAGTTCCAGTTTTTCGAATACTTTTTTCTGAGCATCCGGGTCCGGCAACGACAGCAGGGGATCATGGCGATAGGCGATATAGGCTTTAATCGGATAGGGTTCTTTGCTCAAAATTGCCTGATACATCAGGTGCAACAATCCCGGTCCGGCTTCAAAATGCTTGTATTTCCAGCCGCATCCGTCCACCCGTTTTTCTTCGGGCTTGGAGATGGTATCCATTAAAGATTTCAGGCCTTTTTGGCCGACATCGCCGGGACCCTTCTGGAAAAAGAGCGCGCCGGGCGATTCGAAGGCACCCATCAGGGCATTGAGTATATAGATCGAGCGGATCGCGTAAAACGAATCCGTATATCGGGCCACCATCCAGCCCGGATGGAAAATGACCGCCGGTCGATCTTCGGCAATTTCATGCGCAAACGCAATGATTTCATCAGCCGGGATTCCGGTTTCCTGAGCGGCCCATTCCGGAGTATAGGGGACGACAAACGATTCCAGTTCTTTTAATCCCAACACCCACTGTTTGACGAATTCGGCATCATAGAGCTTTTCGCGCAGCACCGTATGGATAATTCCCAGGTTGAGGGCATAGTCCGTGCCCGGGCGAATCGCCCAATGTCGGGTGGCTTTCATGGCGGTGCCGGCTGCCCGTGGGTCGATATAGGTAATTTTTCCGCCTTTATCGAGCAACTCCATAATTTTACCTGCCGCTTTGACACGCAGGGATTCAAAGACATTGCGGCCGTAAAGAACCAGATGCTTGCAGTTGCCGTAATCATAATTAAAGGTCTTACGGCCGGAGCCAAACAGCGACAGGGCAGCATGCTGGACGTTGCGCGCACAGGTGCAATCATGGTTATAGTAGTTGGGTGAACCGATGGCCCGTAAAAAACTGCGGTGGATATCACGAAACGGTCCGCCGCGGTCGCTGAGCGCAATTGCCCTGGCACCGTCCTTTTTGATGATGGCTTTCAATTTTTTGGCTATATAGTCCAGGGCTTCATCCCAGGTGGCTTCTTTCCATTTGCCTTCACCGCGTTTACCTTCTCTGATCATGGGGTATTGAGGTCTTTCATAGTCATAAAGCATGGCAATACCGGCGGAGCCTTTGGCACACAATCGACCGGCCATGCCCGGATCCTGGGGATTGCCTTCAATCCATTTGACAATACCGTCTTCAACCTCAACCTGGATGGGGCACCTGACGGTGCACATCCCACATATACTGAATACCGATTCTTTCATGACCTTTAATTTCACCTCCACGAAAAATTCAAATTGGATACATTGCGAAACCGGTTATTGAAAATCAACTCTTGACGCTCAACTGGCCGCTGCCACTGCCGGATGATCGATTCCTACTGTTGTATTGAACAATTTTGGTGATTCTTTATCAGATTTTTTGATCTGTCAGGCATATGTGCCTTGCAATCAAAATAGTACATATATATATTGTTAGACTTTACGACAACCCTTTTTTATGGTTATTTTTTATGGTTATTTTTACGAGGATGGACCAATTCAATCTACCGGTACAACATCTCTTCATATTTGAATGGAAAGGAGGGGGACTGTGAAAATATCAAAATTTTTTTGGATTACGGGCATTTTTGTTCTGTTAACATTTGTCACGCTGGCCTTGGCCCAGTCAGGTTCTGATTTAACAACCCCGGGTATGCCGGGCAAAATGAAACGGGCGATCGAAAGTAGCCTCAAGGATGATAGCTTTGCCGCCAAGACCAAGGCTGTTATCAAACCCGGAGAAGAACCGGGTTATTTAGGGGTAGCCGGCGCCCCCAAGCCGAATGTCATTATCGGCTTGCTCTGGGCCATCTGGGTCGGGTGGATTTTTTCAACCGTGGGTGCTTTCGGTGGCATTATGGCCGGTGTGGGGCACATCACCATTTTCGGATTGGCCGATTATGCCAAATCCTTCGGCAAGGGTAATCCGGTCAACAAATTGTTGACGGATTCCATCCGGGTTTCCAACCAGTGGCTGGTTGGGCTAAGCGGTGCGATATCATCGTTTAACTATTACCGTATGGGTCGTCTGGTGGCGCCTTTGGGCATCTGCCTGGCCATCGGCGGTGTCGGCGGTTCCTGGCTGGTACCCGAACTGACTGCCGGCAAGATATCACTCCGGGCCTATCTTGGATATTTCGGCATCATCGTCTTCATCCTCGGCGCTTTCCTGATTTATGAAGTCACACCACGGGGCGCGGCACGTAAGAAAGAAGCCAAAGCAGCAGCACAGGCATTCGAAACGGCCGTAAAAGAAAAAACAGATACCGCTGACCAGGGCGTCAAAATCATAGAGGGGTCCTGGACATTCATGTGGTTAGGGATTGCAGCGGTGGTGGCCTCGGCGTTGTGGATCAATCTGGTCGGCGGTGCCAAAATTGTTGCCTATATTCTGGTCTTCATCGGCTGGATTCTGACATTTTTTATCGGCAATATCCGCTTCACCTTCTTCGGTCAGGAATTTAAATTTAGAGCCTGGATTCCGATGGTCGGCGGCATTTTCATTGCAGCGATTGCCTCATTTTTGGGTGTCGGCGGTGGTTTTCTATATGTGCCCTTTCTGACCTCGGTCGCCGGACTGCCAATGTTTTTAGTGGCCGGCACCTCGGCGCTGTGCGTCCTGGTGGGCATGATTGTGTCCATTTTCTCTTACATGGTCGGCAAGGGTATCGTCATTTCCTGGGGCCTTATCGGTGCGGAGCTTATCGGCATCTTCATTGGCTCCATGATCGGGCCGCGCACCTCCAAGTATATTCCGGATAAGGTGCTGAAGATCATATTTATCGCCCTGGCGTTTTACGTGGGACTGCGCTATACCACCAAAGGCTTTTTAGGGTACAGTATCGTTCCCCCATTTTAAAGCATTGTTAATGTACAACCCGGATTTTCCGGCCTGGCCTCCGTGCCGGGCCGGAAACCAAAAGCTATCTCAAAATGGATGCCATCAACTGGTTTTTAAATAACATCGATCCCGTGCTTATCTCACCCTACCGCTGGTTTGAGAATCCCTTGGTGGGATGGTGGGTGGGGACGTTCGTGCTTGCCCTATGGGCCAGCTTACTTGGCGAGTTTACCCTGGCAGTGGTCTACCGCATCAACCGCAGCCATATCGCAAAAAATTGGGAACAGACGGAATTCTACCATCAGCGATCGCTCAATGCCAAAGCAGCCGGCGATGAAACTGCTTATAAAGGGATCAATAAGCTGGCCAACGAGGCCTTCGGAAAATCATTTTTTCTTTTTATGGCCATGGGTATGGCATCACTCTGGCCGGCTTTTTTCGCTGCCGCCTGGCTCAACCTTCGTTTTGCGGATATTGTTTTCACGCTACCCAGGTGGGCGGGTGGATTTGAACTCAATTTCATTGCGCCGTTTATTATCCTTTATGTCATTGCAAGGGTTTTGTTTTCCAGACTGAAACGCTATCTGCCATTTTTAAATCACGTAACGCGTCAAATTCGGCAGAATGGCGCATAAAAATCGCATCAATGGCATTTCATCGGCTTGCCCCTCGATGAACACCTTTATCGTTGCCGTCCCCGGATCCACGGACATGCCGCACACCGGATCGACAACCGGATTTTTTAGTCGCTTCGGTTTCATTATTAAATTTCCTCCACTAAATTTAAGAGTCTCCTTTTATAGTTAAACCCGGTTCTGCCGAGGCAACTTTTCCGCATTCATATTTTTGATGATCGCATCAACCTGTCGACTTTACAGACCACCTGTCCGTCTCAAATCAGCAAAGGCAAGAATTTGCTGGGCATTATGCAGGCAAATACGTTGCTAAAACTCAAGAAATCGGTATTTTAACCGATCTTTAATCTCAGACGCCTCATTTTGTGGCAACCGTATTTAACGGTTTAAATTTGGGAACAAAAAATGAAACTTGGGTTTAAAATCTTTTGCAGCTATAAATCGTTAATCTCTTATGGACTCGCTGTTCTGACTGCGTTTTTTCTGCTTTCGGCTTGTGCGGCACCTTCCAAACAGTCTTCCGGAGCCACCGGGGGATCCGCTCGTTCACAGGTTGCCATAGACGAGGTGGCAGATACTGAAATCGAGAAACTGCTGCGCCAGGAATATAATAGATGGAGGGGAACCAAGCATCGTTTGGGGGGAACCGGTAGCCGGGGAATCGACTGTTCCGGTTTTGTGCAAGCGGTCTATTGGGATGTTTTTAATGTTGATTTGCCGCGAACCACGAAAGCCCAGGTAAGGCAGGGTCGGCCGATACCCTTTAAGGAGCTGCGGGCCGGAGATCTGGTGTTTTTTCAACCACCCACTTATCCCCGCCATGTGGGTATTTATTTAGGCAGATCCGAATTTGTGCACGCCTCCAAGAACAAAGGCGTGACGCTTTCAAAAATCGATAAATATTACTGGGGGAAATATTACTGGACGGCCCGCCGCATCTTATCCACTGCTGATTTGCCCTGACAATCAGAAATGAACCATTTAGCTGGTAAGGCCAAGGCGGCCTTGGCGCGTTGGCTGATTGTTTCTCATCTGCCCCGTACCGGCTTGCTAAGATACCTTGTCTAGAGCCTGGCTCAAATCAGCGATGATATCCTCAGAATTTTCAATGCCGACACTGAAACGGAAAATACCTTCGCCCATAAGTTCAGCATACTTTTCTTTTTGCGTATCATTAAATACCACCATATCCTCGAAAAAGAATTCGGTGGGGATATATACCATTAGGCTCTGGTCATGCCCCAATGATACAGCATGGGTGATGAGCTGAAGTTCTTTCAGAAAATCGAAATGGGCCATCATATCCGCTTTAAGATTGAAATTCAGCATTCCCGAGGGTGCCTTCATTTGCTTTTTAGCGACTTTATAACCGGGATGGCTTTTCAACCCCGGGTAGGTCACGGATTTCACCTTGGGATGCGATTCCAGAAAAGACGCCACTGCCATCGCATTTTGCGAGTGCTTTTCCATCCGCATCGGGAGGGTCACCGAGCCCCTGAGGATCAACCAAGCATTGAAAGGGCTGATACAGGCACCTAGATGCACAATGCCATATTCTCTGATGTCGGCAAGCACCTTTTGAGCTCCGATTACCGCTCCGCCAAGCGCATCTCCGTGACCGTTGATATATTTGGTTGCGCTATGGATGACCATGTCTGCACCCAGAGAAAGTGGCCGTTGGTTTAACATTCCGGACCAGGTACTGTCCACGATCATTGTAGCGCCGATGGCATGGGCGATTTCTGATATTGTTTCAATATCGCTGATACCGACCACCGGATTGCCGGGGGTTTCGACATAAACCACTTTGGTATCCTTTCTAATCGCGTTACTGACCTCTTGCGGATCGGTGGTATCCACCAAGCTGACGTCAACCCCGAATCTCGGCAGGTGAAAGCCAAGCAGCTTCTGTGTTCCGGTATAGCTTACTTCCGATGCCACAATATGGTCACCGGCATTGAGCAAAGTGAAAAAAGTGGCGGCAATGGCCCCCATCCCGCTGGCTGATACAATACAATCTTCACCACCTTCGAGAATGGCCAACCGCTCTTCCAAATGCCTGGGGGTTGGACTATGCTCCCGGGTATACTGAAATTTATCCAGATGCTCCCATGAAAGCGTTTCCAGCAGTTCGGTTAAATCTGTCGGGTATTCATAGGAATTGGCCATGTGAATCGGCCGGCGGATGGCCTTTGTATCGGTGTCGATCCCTTCACCGGCATGAACGCATAATGTATCGAAATCCCATTGCTGATTTTTTACATTCTTCACCATATCCTCCTTTTGATATTGACATTCAGCGCTGATCTATTACAAATGTTCAAAGCTTTTCGGTCTAGGCCCTCAAATATATTAATGAAGCAGTATTGGCTTCCCGAGTATCGTTGATTCAATGATTTGAAATCACGCCATGCCTTTTTGCAAATATCTTATCGTATCGTTACCATGAATTCACTGAACATGTACAGGGGGTGACAATGAAAATCAGCAAGCTGGAAGTACTGGATGAAGAAGAGATAAAGACCATTCACCAGCATACGCTTGAGGTGCTTGCGGAGGTCGGCATCAAGGTTGAGTTAAAAAAGATGCGTCAATTGCTGGCAGACTTTGGCTGCGAAGTCGATGAAAACGAAAGACAGGTCAAATTCAAGCCGGATTTCGTCGAGGAATATATTAAAAAGGCTCCCCGGGAATTTATCCTTTGTGGCGCAGATCCAAACCTGCAGTGGAATATCAAACCTGAGACCCAGATCTTTGGTGGTCTGGGGACCCCTATCAACATTAGCGATCTTGAGAGCGGAGAATACCGGCCGACAACCCTTCAAGATATGACCAACCATCTGGTTCTCTTCGAATATCTGGACCATGTCGTGTCCAATCAGATGGATATCTGGCCCAATGACATCCCCATGCACACGATTCATGTGGAAGCGATTCGTTCCTGGGCTAAAAACTGCCGCAAGTCTTTTGGCATGGGGGCTTTCGGTGTCATGGCAACCCGCGATATGATGGAAATGATGCTGCTGGTGGCCGGAGGTCGAGAAGCGGTCAAGGATCGACATCCCTTTGCGACGATTGTCAGCATTCAAAGCCCGCTGGCCTCGATCCAGGCTCAGCTTGAAGGGTTGATGATACTGGCCGAATACGGGCAACCGGCTCTGGTCTCACCCGAAGCCATGGCCGGAACCACGGCCCCCGTCACCCTGGCCGGATTGTTGGTGCAGCATAACGCTGAAGTTCTGGCACACGTCATCATGGCTCAAGCGGTAAATCCGGGAACGCCGGTCCTTTACGGAACCGTCTCAACCGTGGCTGAAATGAAGGCCGGCACCACCACCCTGGGTGCGGTCGAAACAGGTCTGATCAGTGCGGCCTGCACCCAGCTGGCGCACTTTTACGATATCCCTTGCCGTGCAGTGGCCGGTGGCACGGAATCGAAAACGTTTGACATTCAATGCGGTGTCGAACGGGTGCGCACCATGATGATGACGGCCATGGCCGGCGCCAACTATATCACCTGTGTCGGCACGAGTGAATCCACCACAGCGGGCGGTCATGAACTGGCGGTTATCGACAATGATATCATCGGGACGATTAAAAGGGCACTAAACGGTATTGAGGTAACAGATGAAACACTGGCCCTTGATGTAATAAAAAAGGTCGGTCCGGGTGGGACGTATATAACGGAATCGCACACATTGGAACATTTCAAGCAGGAGCTGTATTATTCTAAAATCGTTGATCAGGATCAGCGCGAAACCTGGGAAAAAGGCGGCCAAAAGGGAATGCTGGAAAGAGCCCGGCAAGAAGCGCTGAATATTTTGGCAAATCATCAGGAGTTAGCGCTTGACCCATTACTTTTAAAGGAATTGGATGATTATGTGAAGCTGGTAGCAGCGCGTTCAATTGATGATTTTTATGACGCTGAGTGGGAACCCTGATTCGCCCGGAAGCGATCGAGCTAAAAACGCCCACAAAGCCTTGCGGTCTTCGGGATTGCAAGCCTCCCGCATTTTTAAGCACCTTCTAACCGGATATGGAAAAAGTGATGCGCAAGCCATCTGCCGTTAAACCGAAAACCGGCGTTACGTTAAGAGAGATCCTCCTGTATAACATGGCAGGATTCTCATTTAATGTTTATGACACGATTTTGTATGCCTGGTTACCCTATTTCTATGCACCTCCGGAAGATTCGGGTCTAACGCAGTATATTCCTCTGGCAGCTATCGGTTTCATTCTAGCAGGCGGACGGATTCTGGACGCCGTTACCGACGTCCTGGTCGGATATCTGAGCGACCGCACCCGGTCCAGATGGGGAAGGAGAAAACCTTATATCTTTATTTCTACGCCAATCCTTTTTCTGGCCTTTATCTTTGTCTGGTTGCCTCCGGTAACCGGAAACCATCCAATGAATATCATATCACTATCCGTGATACTCTTTTTTTATTACTGGGGTTACACAGGGGTGCTGGTACCGTGGTTTGCTGTTTTACCGGAGATGAGTGATCAGAACGAGGAACGGGTCAAAATTGCGACCATCGGGGTGGCCATCGGGGTGCTGGGCGCACTCGTGGGTGGCGGGCTATCCGGTCCGCTGTTCCAAAAAATGGGCGCTTTCCCGATGGCCCTCATTCTGGGAGGGGCAGCATTTATTGCCGGAGAGCTGACGCTGTTCGGAATCAAAGAGCGCTATTCCGGTTCACCCGAGGCTCAAACTGTGGGCTTCTTTAAAGTCATAAAAGAAACCTTTGCGGATCGACAGGTTTTATCTTTTGCGCTAATGGTCATGTTCGTACAGTTGACCTATCAGCTTATGCTCATGAACGTTCCCTACACCACGACCCTGATTCTGGGTCGCAAAGAAGCAGATGCTTCCTTGTTGATGGGTGAGGTGATCATTTGGATGGCCGCCTCAACGCCGATGTGGTACTGGCTGTTGAAAAAATTTCCCAAAAGAAAGGTTTTTAGAGCCATTATCCTGGCAATGATGATTGGTTTTATCTGTAATTTTTTTATCGGCTTTTCAAAGGCACTTTCCCCGATGATTCAGGCCATGCTAATTTTTCCCGTTACCGCGATTCCCCTTGGCGGCATGTTTGCTGCTGTACTGGGCATCATCGCTGATTTGACCGACTATGATCAGTTGAAATCCGGACAACGGCGTGAGGCCATCTACTATGGAATATACGGTATCGTTCGCAAAACGGGCTGGGCACTGTGTTCCCTGATTCTGGCAGGCGTCTTTTCCGCTTTCGGTTACAGTGCCGAAAATCATCTCGGGGTCAGGGTCATCTGGCTGGTTTGCGCACTGTCATGCCTGATCGGGCTGATGGTTTTCACTCCTTACAAACTGGGCGACACCAAAGAGGAGACAAAAGAAATAATGGGGCTGTGAAAATAGGGGTCTCTATTTTTCAGTAATCGGTGTTAATCACCAAAAGCTTCGAGAAATGGGGGCAGCGGTATGTCTAACGCATAGGCAACGGCTCGCAAAAGTTCCGCCTCTTCCACCGTTACCTTTTTGTCATGCAGCACGCAGTGGGCACAGGCTTCCAGGATGGTCTTTTTAACACCCGGCGTGGCATATGAAAACCGCTTCAGGGCTGCCCGCAGCACACTGAATGACACCTTACCGGGTGGCGGCATGTCCCGGTTCTGAGTTGAAGCTTTGATATGCAATTGCGCCAATCCGGCATTAAAGGCGTCCTGTGCTGCAGCTTCTTCGGGATGCCCCACATAGGCCAACTTTGAAAGGATATTAATGGCATCTCCAGTGAGCGACTCGATGTTTTTATATATTACTTCCTTTCTATGACGTTTGAAGGTCGCTCCAAGCCGATGCGTAGTGATTTCCTGCAGCGCAAATTCAAAAAGAGAGAGTTTGGCATCGGCCTCCACGAGATTCCGAATCAGCTCACGGAATTTTGCATATTGGCGGGCGGACATCTGCCGTAAAGCCGGCATGGCAAGATCCAGAATGGGAAGCCGTAACTGAGGATTGATATCTTTCAACTCGTTTTCCAGCCGCAAAATTTGCCGAACCACGGCCGCCGGCGCCACCTTTTGCAGGCTTTTGATCTGTCTGGTTTTTATATCCGGATCTTTTTCCAATAACAGTGCACAAGTGACGCAGATCGATCCCAGGATGTCGCTGAGTTCGTTTTTGACCGGATCCGGGATTGCGGCTAAAAGCTGCCTGCTGTGGTTAAGATCCTGCGATGTTATATTTCCCGGTCGTTTGATAACGGAGTCGGCGCCGATCGCAAATCCTGCCACGGGCTGACGGGCTGCATCCCACTCCGGCTGTTTAGGCTCAGGCGTCACCGGCGCAGGTTCTTCGTCTGGAATCGTCATGGGGATGAACTGCCCGTCGAAATCGGGCTGCAGCCGATAAATTCTGTCGGTGAGCGGCGGATGGGTGGCAAACAAACTTCGAATGGCTTTGCTGAAGAACATATGACAAATCTCTCCGGCCTTGGGGGATTGAATCCTGGATCCCTCCATAAATCCGCCGATCTTTTTTAACGCTCCCGCAATTCCCCTGGGGTTTCGCGTGAATTGCACCGATGAGGCATCCGCAAAATATTCTCTCTGACGCGATACCGCCGCCTGAATCATCCTACCGAATAATTGACCCACAAATCCGATGATCACCAGGCCCAATCCGATCAGAACAGCCTGGTTCCCGCCTTTTCGGCTGCTGGATCTGGATCGCAGCAAAATATAGCCGATCTGGGCAAGAACCATAATTCCGCTGAGAAAGCCGATCAGGCGAATATTTAAGCGCATATCTCCGTTTAAGATATGGCTGAATTCATGGGCGATAACGCCTTGAAGCTCATCCCGGCTTAGCGAGGTTAAACATCCGTGCGTAACGGCCACCACCGCATCATTGGGAGAGTAACCGGCGGCAAACGCATTGATGCCTTTTTCACGGTCAAGGATATATACCTGGGGCATCGGCATACCGGAGGCAATCGACATCTCCGCGACAACGTTTATCAGCCTGCCCTCGTCGGCATCTGTTGTAGACGCGTTGATCAGTCTGGCTCCCAGGCTTTCAGCAACAGTGCTTCCCCCTTTTGCGAGCGCGATAATTTTGGTTATACTGCCGATAAAAATAACCAGCAGGGTGATACCAATCACCCAGACTCCCAGTTGTGGCTGAATCCAGTTAAAACCCTGTGCGTCGAATCCCGGTTGGCGGCCGCTAGAGATGAACAAAAAGATAACTACAGTTAGATAGACCGCTAAAACGATCGCCACCACCGCCAGGACAAATAAGGCGATTAATTGGGTGGTTTTGGTTCTTGATTTATCCTGTTCTTTAAAGAAGTCCATAATTTTGGAAGTGCCTAGAGTGACTAAAATGACCTAAAGTGCCTAAAGTTCAGGTGTCGCTTTGCTCCGTCATTTATAAAAAGACAGAAATCTATAACTTTAGTCACTTGTTGTTGTGAGCGCTATTCGTAGAATTAGAACTTAAGTATTGGGGTCTTAAATGTATTCACTTAAATAATCCCTAAAAGGATACCTTGGGTGCCTTTCTTTCTTCGAACGCCTCGGTGGACTCCAGCAATTCGGCCAGTGAAAAATTAAACATGCCCGCGATGATCGTATGGGGAAATTTTTCGCAGGCAATATTGTAAGCGGTTACGGCATCATTAAAGGCCTGACGGGCGAAGGCAACCCGGTTTTCAGTCGACGTTAATTCTTCCTGCAGCTGCAGCATGTTTTCATTGGCCTTCAAATCAGGATAGTTTTCAGCGAGCGCAAACAGGCGGCCCAACGTCCCTGTCAATAAGGTCTCCGCACTGGCCAGATCCTTCATGGCAGCCGGATCGCCGGGATTTCCGGACGCCTTCTGACTGGCACTCAAAGCGCTGTTTCTGGCGTTGATGACGGCTTCTAGGGTTTCGCGTTCATGCTTCATATAACCTTTGGCCGTTTCAACCAGATTGGGGATCAGATCATAGCGGCGTTTGAGCTGGACATCGATTTGTGAAAATGAATTTTTATAGCGGTTTCGAAGTGTAACCAGGCTGTTGTAAATAGCAACTACAATTATAATTACCAAAAGAATGATGCCCCCGATAATAATTACTGCGGTCATTTTGCCCTCCTAATTTATTGGTGACCTCGATGAATGCACAAAACAGATATAGTGATAACGCCACCTTGATATCCTACAATAAATATTGAGTTAAGTAAATGTAACCTCATAGGAAATGGAAGCAGAAAATGGAGAGTAGGAAATCGGTGAATGCCTTTTTTAATTTGAAAATTTTTTAATATGTAAAAATTTTACCCCGAAACCATCCGGGCTGTCCCAGATGATCTCACTAAGTATTTTGGCTTTTCTATCATTTTTTAATGGGACAACCAGCGTGACGGTTTGTCCCACTTTCAAGCGATTATGGGTTTTGATAAATACGCCGGCAGGGCTAATGTCTTTAGTAATTCCACTGAGAATTTTATCCCGGGTAGAAAAAAGGATACGCTTGGAATAACGCTTGCGGGTATGTTTTCTTTGGTCTTCTACGATTTTCAAATTGCCGTTTCGAGATTTTTGTTTATCATAATCGATGCTGTATTTAACACCATAACCATATTTAAAAAAAGAAGTTGGCAATTCCCGGCGCCACATAATTTTTGCACGCACACACTCGTAGGTATCCTGCGAATCAGCATATGGCGAATATTCGATACCGATAAACACTTCATCGCCTAAATCCAGCAAGTTGTCGGTCTCAAAATACAATCCATACTTGCTGAAATTGAGCATTCTGGCCTGATAGATAATGCCTGCTTTCAAATTTTCGATTGTCACCGGCGACTTGTATTTGATACGCGCATTATCTCTATTTTCCGGGTTATCAACCATCTTTTTTTACCGTGTCACACAGATTTTGATTCTTTGTATGTTCGGTTTCCCATCCACCAAGACCGTGAGCCTGATATCTTAAGCTAATCATTTCTTAATGATATCGGCACTTTTGATAAAAACTTGATACAAATACCTGCAAATTATAGATTAAATGGGTAACTTGTCTTTTCAGGGGAAAGCAGTGTTGTCGTAACTTCAGCCTGACAATAGTCGTCAAGCATTTGTGCCACCCGATCTCGGATCGCAATCGCTCGTCTTTCACTATCCTCGCCGAGGCTGTCGATATTCATGACGATGAACCGGGT
>JASFIX010000046.1:0-13363 GCA_050122435.1 Desulfobacterales bacterium | reverse complement strand
GACTTCCACCAGGTCAGGCTGAAAGGTGGCGTATTCCAATGCATAACCGATGGGAAGGTAAGACTCGAGGTCTTCGAGTTTGCGGGTCAGACGCTGACCGAAATCCACCGAGTTGACTCCCGGTGTAATCGATAAGCTGATGACAATGGTGCGTTTGCCGTTGAAATAGGTCATGTCCTGGGGCGGATCTTCGTAACCGCGATAAACCGACACGATGTCCTTGAGCTGAATGGTCTGATCGGTGTCCGGGATGGCGATTTCAACTTCTTCGATGTCTTCGATGCTGCGAAAAGTGCCCGTAGGCTCGACGATGATATCCTGCTGGGCGGCATCGAAGGTGCCTCCCGGCAGCACCACATTTTGCCTGACCAGGGTGTCGATCACCTCTTCACCGCTAATGCCGAACTGGGCCAGTCGGGTGGTTGAAAAATCCAGAAAAACCTGCTCCTGGTGGACGCCGTAGAGATCGATTTTGCGAACGCCATGGAGCTCATACAGCCGGTCGCGGACATCTCGGGCCACGACGCGCATCTCGGCCATCGAAAAACCGTCCGACACCAGGGCGATGTCGGCAACTGATACCAGACCGAATTCGTCGTTGACAAAGGGGCCGATGGTTCCGTCCGGCAACTGTGGTTTGATATCCATCATCTTGTTGCGGACCCGCTGCCAGACGAAATCAAGATCTTCGACTTCATCGCGGGTCTCAGCGTGCAAAATAACCCGGCCGTGTTTCGAATCCGACCACATGTCGTCGATTTCCGGCAGGGTGCGCATCTGGGCCTCGAGCTTACGGGTAACCAGCTCTTCGATATCAGCCGGTTTCATGCCCGGGAAAAAGGCGGTGACCACGATCTCACGGATAACGATGGGCGGATCCTCCTGCCGTGGAAAGGTAAAAAACTGACCGAGACCACCGACGATAATGGTAAAAATGATAACCATTGTCAGTCTTTGGGTGCCTAACGAAAAGTTGGTGATGGCGGACATATTGGCGTTCCTTGATATCTATATAATTGGGTTACGTGTTGCATGTTGTGCGTTAAACCGGGTTGATATTTTAGTTATAACCCGCAACCCGTGACACGCAACGCGTATCAATTTAAATTATTCAGCCTTTTTAATCTCAAAATCCTTATTTTCGGCCGGCGGCTCCAGGAGCTTGACCTTCTGGCCATCTTCAAGAAAGCTAATGCCGGCCACAGCGATGATGTCACCTTCTTTGACACCACCGGTCATGACAACATTATCGCCCCGAACACTGCCGCTCTCAATCAGCGTTTTCTTTACGGTCGATGTCTGGGAATCGTAAACAAAGACAAAACCCTTTGTGGTATCTCCGCTTTGTGTAAGCGCCGATAACGGGACCAGATAGGCGACTTTTTCATCATCACCGGCAAGCAACAGGGTCACCCGGGCGGTCATTCCCGGGCGAATGCGTTGATCGGGGTCCTCGATAGTGAGTTTGATCGGAAACGCATTGGCGGTACCGGCCACCTTGCTGATTTCGGTCACCCGGCCATTGTAGGTGCGATCGGCAAATACGGGGAATCGGATTTCTCCTTTTTGTTCCATATGGATGTCGTCGATGGCATCTTCCGGGATACTAATGGCGACTTCCATGCCGGTAAACTCAAAAATGTCAAAACACTTCTGGCCGCGGGCCACTTCATTAAACGCATCGATATAACGATTGGCGATCGCCCCGTCAAAAGGCGCCCGCAAAACGGTTCTGCTCAGATCACGTTTGGCATTATTAAGTCTCGCAATCTGGAAATTAACCGCGCTCTTGGCGGCCTTGTAATTGAATTCTGCGACTTCCACGCGCCTTTCCGCACCCGCACCCTGTTCGAAAATCCGCTTTTGGCGATTGTACTCTGACTCTGTTTTGGTAACATTGTCCCGGGCCTTCACAAGCTCAGCTTCAATCTCAGCCACCGTTAACTCATAGGGCTCTGGATCAAGGGCCGCGAGGACCTGACCCTTGTTTATTCGGTCCCCCACATCGACGCGCACTTCCTGAACATTGCCGGCAACCTCAAAACTGATGCTGGAACTGTCAGCAGCTTCCACAACACCGGAAAAATCCCGTATCCTACCGGATGCCTGTTCGGAAACCGTGATGGTTTTGATGGCCCGAATGCGTTCAGGCGGCGGCGGTGGGGCTTCGCGGCAGGCGGAGACGGTTGCAAGGAGGGAAGCTCCCAAGATCGCAGACAACAAGGATTTGCAAAACGGATTTCGCATATCTTTTATTTCTCCTATTTAATTTGGATTTAAGCAGCCATCCTAATAGTCTTAGGATGATATTGTCAAGAAAACTAATGCAAGGCATGTTAGCGCCATCTTCGATTACCGGTTTGCAAAAATAGTGATAATCACCATCACTCATCAATCACCTGGCCGCGGGAAACAAAAGAAATTCCCTGGCCGGAGCGGGTGCCGATCATCACCCCTTCGATCAGGGGTGGGTTTATTTTTGTCCGGGATTGCCATGTAACCAGAAAATTCGCACCGGAGCCGCCGGTGGTATCGCCCTCGGTCAGAATAAAGCGGGTAGAGGCCATGGCTTTTAATTCCGCCGGCTTATCCAGGTATTCCTTTACGAGCTTGCCGGCGGAATCATAGAATTTTATCGAAACCAGGGTAATTGAATGCTTGGGGTCGGTATTGCGGATGCTGAGTGTGGCGGCCAGGCGAAACGGGCTCCCCTTCAGGCCGCTGTATATATGGGAATAGATGGGCACATAAACGGTTTGCCCGGCAGACAATGCAATCTCTGAGCCCGCCCGGGCGGTGGTGACCATGCCTGCCAGAAGAACAACAGCACCCAGTATAGAACATAAGCTGTGCAGAATTCTGGTGTTTTTCATATTTTATTCTCCTATTAATTTACTTTATTTGACTTTACAGTTTCTCATAAGCGTGCTCGGCCAGACCGGCGCCGGCTTCATCAAAAAAATTATAGGCCGCATCTACTCCGGCTTCTTTTAATGCCATGACTTCATCGTCGAAGCGGGCGCTGGCCGCAATAATGCCTTTGAACCCGATCTTGGACATCAGATTGGCCGCTTCAATATTGGCGGTGTATTTCGGCATGGCAAGAAGCGCCAGGCGAATCTGGCCATTGCCTTTTTCACTATCGGATTCGGTTCGCTCCCAGAAATCAAGGTCCGTGGGGTCACCCAGGATGACATTGCGGCCGGCTTCCTGATGGTGCTTTACGGTGAGTGGATCCGAATCACATCCGATAATCACCGTGCCGTAATGTTCCCGCAGAAAATCGTAAGCACCGGTGCCAACGCGCCCCATGCCGAAGATGGCAATTTCGGCGTCGCCCGGATCAATTGGCTGATCATCCGGATGGCGCGATTTGGTTTCATAGGGTCTTAAGCGATCGGCAAGTCGGTTATAGATACTGTGGGCGGCCGCATTCAGCGGTGATGCCAGCACAAAGGTTATGGCAAGCGCAATGGCGATGATCACCAGCCATTCACTGCTGATCCAGCCGCTGGTTTCGCCGATGTAAGCGACAATCAAACCGAATTCGCTGTAGTTGGCCAGGCTGAAAGATCCAAGCAGGGCGGTGCGCGCTCTGAGCCTAAATCGGGTCATTAACAAGAAGAAAAGGGCAACTTTGAAAGGAGTCAGCAGAACGAACAGGGCGGCAATTCCCAGGGCTTCAAAATCAGGCAAGCCTTTTAATCCAATGCTCAGAAAAAAGCCCACCAGAAATAGTTCTTTGAAACTGAAAAGCGCCTTGGCCAACTCCGAGGCCTTGGAGTGGCTGGCCACCAGCATCCCTAAAATCAAAGCGCCCAGATCGGGCTTGAGGCCCACCAGATCAAAACCTTTGGCGCCGGCCACCAGCGCCAGAAACAGACCGAAAAGGATGATCAATTCACCATGGCCGCAGCGATCCATAATTTTAAACAGTAGCGGTCGCGCAGCATATAGGATAACCGGCACCAGAAGGGCCCAGGGCGATGGCAGTTTACCGGTTGATGCGGTTAAAAAGATAACCGCAATAATATCCTGTATGATCAGAATTCCGATAGCCACCCGACCATGCAGGGACGCCATCTCGCCCTTTTCTTCAAGAATCTTGACGGCAAAAACCGTACTTGAAAAACTCAAGGCAAAAGCAATCATCAGGGAAAGTTTAAAATCAAGTGCGGCAAATTTGGATAATCCGGCCGTGGCCAGCAGAAAAATCCCGGTGCCGAACACGAGGACAACAATCAGCATATGAATCGAGGCACCCGCCCAGACTTCCGGCCGGGTGAGGCTGCGTAGCTTTAGTTTCAATCCGATGGTGAATAACAGCAGCAGGACGCCCACATCGGCCAGCTCAACGATGAGGGTGCCTCCCTCCAGCCCGCCGGCTTTAATTGCAAAACCGGCCACCAGATACCCAATGAGCGGTGGCAGACCGACCTGGCGAGCTGCAAAGCCCAAGGTAAAAGCGATAATGATTGCAATTGAATCCATACGATTCCTTTTGCGTAATTAGCGCAAAACTCTGTTAGTTTTTTTGCATATCTTAACTTAAGAATACCGCTTTTAATTCCCTGATTTTCTTGCTATTGTTTGAAATTTATACGCATTAATTATTTAAAGACAATACAATATAAATTACACAGAAAATAGCAAGCATAAAAAAAGGAACATTATTCTTCGCTTTGTGTTATTGAAAAAGATATGGGTATGCTTGGGTTAAACGCAATCTGCTTTTTTATTCACCAAAAACAACTGAAGCCCTGAAAACTTGGCTCATTCGGTTGAAACAACACCCAAATCCTGGGCGATGGGAGTGTATGCCATGAGAAGGTTTTTCCTGCCTGTTATCTTTGTTGGTTTGTTTTGTGTCATGCTCAGCGCCGTGGAGGCGAAGGCCATCGAATCCGATTTGGAACTTGGCAAGAAATGGTCGGGCGATTTCGACGGGATGGATAAAAGGCATCTTATCCGGGCGCTGGTGCCCCCGAGTAAGACCTTTTATTTTCTGGATGGTGCCGACCAGCGCGGTCTGATTTATGAGCTTCTCAAAGAATTTGAAACCTATTTGAATACCGAACTTAAGCGCAAAACCCTTAAAATCAAAGTGGTTGTTATTCCCACCCGACGGGACCGGCTCTTGCCGGCGCTGGCAGAAGGGCTTGGCGATATTGCCGCCGGGAATCTGACCATCACACCGGCGCGGCAAAAAGAAGTTGACTTTTGCGATCCCCATCTTACCGGTGTTGACGAAATTATCATTACCGGACCTGACTCACCGGCGATCAAAACTGTCGATGATCTGTCAGGAAAAAAAATCCACGTCCGGAAATCCAGCAGCTACTATGAAAGCCTGCTTCAGCTTAATAAGCGATTTAAAAAGTCCGGCAAATCGCCCGTCAAGATCGTGCCCGCTGACGAATATCTGGAAGATGAGGATCTTCTGGAAATGATGAATGCCGGCTTAATTCCGATGATTGTGATCGACAGCCATAAGGCTGAATTTTGGGTTCAGATATTTCAGAAATTAAGGCTGCACCCGGATATAAAACTCAGAAGCGGGGGGCAGATCGCCTGGGCCATTCGCAAAAAAAGTCCCCAGCTGCAAAATGTGATTAATCGATTTGTCAAATCGCATAAAAAAGGGACGCTCAAGGGCAACATCCTGTATAAACGTTATCTGCAAAACACCAAATGGGTGCGCAACGCTTTGGACGAGAAAGAATTTCAACGCTTCAAAGATGCGGTTGAGTTTTTCAAACAGTATTCGAAGCAATATGATTTTGACTGGTTGATGATCGCCGCCCAGGCTTACCAGGAATCCGGTATCGATCAGGACAAACGCAGCCCGGCCGGCGCCATTGGTGTCATGCAGTTGCTGCCCAGCACTGCTGCCGATCCCAATGTGAACATCCGCAAAATCGAGGTCATGAAGCACAACATCCATGCGGGCGTTAAATACATGCGATTTATCCATGATCGTTATTTTAAAAACGAACCCATGGATGCTCTCGATAAGATGCTATTTACCTTTGCCAGTTATAATGCAGGACCGGGTCGCGTTATTAAGCTGCGGAAAGAAGCCCAACAATCCGGATTCAATCCCGATATCTGGTTTCGCAACGTGGAAATCATTGCGGCCCGGCGAATTGGGGCGGAGACAGTGCAGTACGTCAGCAATATCTATAAGTACTATATCGCATATCGGTTTATCGTGAAGGAATTCAGCCAAAAAAAAGAAGAGAAAACCCAGGCGAATTGAATCGTTAGATTTGAACACGACGTTGAGCGTTCTACTCTTAAATCTCCAGGTTTACCCGAGGTTCGGCTTCTGCACTTTTATCAATTTTAGGCTCGCAGGTAATTATTCGTTTTGACTCGATTCCGTTCAATTTGACGAGATGATCTTCGATACTGCGCATACGGTTTTTGGCAAGCTCCAAAAGGGCAGCGTCTTCTATCGATGCGTTTGCACCCATCGCCGCGCGGTCACTTTCTGTGGAAACGCCGCAGACACTCATTTGCACCTCCGGGTATTCTTTCATAATCGCGGCGACCCTTTTCAGGTATTCGATAGCCGCTTCGTCAAGATCAGCGCTTCCAGGTGCAAACAGAATGGGATTGAGGCGAATTTTTGAGGCCTGCTCATAAGCGTATTCGGCGACTGAGATGCCTATGCCGTAAGGCCCCAGCATATACTTCAGGTACGAAAGGGCTGAGGTTTGAAGTGTTTTGGCCAATACCTTGTTAACGGCCTCGGCAACACTGAACTTCGGATCACTGATATCCCCGCTGATGGGAATATTGATTTTTACATTGTTTTGCTTGTCGCGCATCAGTTTCAACGCCGAATCTAGTGACATATTCAGCCGGATTTTTCCCTGATTTTCCTTTGATGAGCCATCTGCTTTTATGGGTTCTACTTTGGGATTATATAAAATCAGATCGATTTTACCTTCCAGCTGGTTTTGGTTGACTTTTACGGGAATGTCAGCCTGCATTTCACCGCCTATAAAACGGTACCCTGTGTTCTGGATGACATACGGCGACAGGGGCGGTAAATCTAAAGATTCGATTTTACCGACCCAATCCAGGCTGAGTTTCCCGGCGAACGGCTGCATTGTGCCATCCAGAGACAGTCGGGCATCCCCTCTGTCAGAGAGTAACAATTTGAGTGTGGCAGGCTTCTCCGGCTGACGGCTATCCAGGTCATCCAGACGTGCTTCCAATAGGCTTAGATCGATGCTGAACGCCGGGCTAACGCTTTCATCCTGGAATCGCAATTTGCTGTCACCGGTTATTTCAATTTGCCCGATACGAAATCCAAAGTCGCTGGGTTTCTCTTTTGTTTTGGAGTCAGAAGCGGCTGGTTTCGATTGATCTGCAGAAGCCTCATCGCTTTGTACGGTGTTCAATCCTTCGATGGCCGGCAATTTCCCCGCAGAATCACGGCGTAAAAAGATTTTCATCGCTTTCATGTTGATGGATTCGATGGCAAGATTTTTCTGTTGCGATAGCTGGATATCTTTAGCCTCCAGTGCTTGCAGACGAAGAAGAGAGGAATCTGCGTCGGTTGCTTGAGCGGATTTAAGTTCTGCGAGCAGTGCCAGCCCGTTTATTTCGATGCCTGAAACGTTTATTTTGTCTAAGCCATCAATTTTAATACCCTGCAGATTAACCCCTTTGGAATTGAGTAAGGGCTGGTCTTTTTCAGCATTAAGAATTTCAATCTCATTAAGAATGACGTCCGCTTCGGCCTTAAGTGATTTAAGATCATCTGGTTCTGCGGAATCCAGCCGACCCTTCCAGGACAATCCTTGATGTTTAAATTTGAGTTTGCGATTCAGCAGGGACACCAGCAATTGGCTCGCGTTGAGCGCTCCATCTGCAACGAACTTTTGGCCCCCGGCATCTGGTGGTATAGAAAATTGAAGGGCGCCCTTCCATGTGAGCTCCTCTTCGGCAAGATTTACTTGCGGAGATTCGAATTTGACAGCAGCAAGACGCATCTGACCGTCTGTATTGATTTTGGTGCCGGCTTTCTCTATGGCGTAATCGAATTTCCCCTGCCAATCGAGGCCGGTGTGCGTGAGGTTCAAATTCTCTTGCACTAGATGAACTGTCAACATGCCGCCTGCGAGAGTTCCGTTTGCCATGATTCGTTGTTCAGCGGCTTTTTCCACAAAAGATAGTTGGGTCGTGCCTTTCCAGTTAAGCTTTTCTTCTGTAAGTTTCACATCCGCCGTATTCACCTCGGTATTTTGAAGTGATAACGTACTGTCTGCATTTAAATCCACAGCCACCGGGGTTTGCTCAAAGTTAAGCTTGCCCTCCCAGTTCAGCTGTTCTTGCTGAATCTGCATATCGGCATTTTTGGCGGTCAAGGATAACTTGGATCCATTGAGTTTACCATCTGTGCTGATCTTTAGCACTTCTCCTAATTTTGGGATATCAACCTTTAGCTCTCCATCCCAGGCGATACTTTCATTAGAAAACTCGGTATCCTCGATCCGGATCTGGATTTGAGATAGTTTCAGGAGACCTTTTTGGTGATGGCTGAAACCATTTTCAGCCGTTTGGCGCGTTTCAATATTCAAATCGGCCTCAAGTCGGCCCTCCAGGGTATTTACTTGCGGTTTCAGCAGTTGGGCGAAAGGCTTAAGGGTCAAGCCCTTCAGTTTGACCTGGCCGCTAGCCGAGATGTCTCTGCCGAAGGGCGAAACATCCAACTGAAGTTGCAGATTACCGCCATCAAGTTGACCCTCGAATTCCAGATGGGCGCTGCGCTCGGGCCGCCAGCTGTTCAGCTTTGAAATCTTTGCCTGCTCTATTTTTAAATCGGACGACAGTTGGGGGCTGATAAATTTAATCATGCAGTTTTTAACATCGACTTGCTGAAGGCCGAAATCCCAGGCAGCAGGTTCGGATGTTTCTTGTTTACCCGGCAGTTTAATCCCGCCGATTTGCCAGCTGTCATCCTCGAACGCTTGGACGGTTAATTCTGCATCGCTGATTTCAAAACGCGCTAGAACAAAACGTTTGTTCATAAAAGGCCGCCACTCGATGTTAAGGATTGCCTGCGGGATATTGAGAACCGTCTGCGCGCGGATACTGACGCTTAAATTCGTCAGGGTCATGCGGCCGGTAATGGGATTAAAGTCCACATCCACCAAGGCGACTTGATCGGCACCCTGGTCCTTCAGGTAGCGCTCGATCCCGTATTCAATACCAACCGGCAACATGATGAAAAACAACATCGTAACGATCATCAGACCGATAAAGATCCAGAACCCAACAATGGGAAAGACCTTCTTTTTTTTGGTCGCCGTGTTTTCTGAAGAAGGGTGTTGCATTGTAAAAACTTTCTTTAACGCTTACGAAATATAAATAAAAATAGACCGGGAGTGCTTAGGCCTTTCGATTCTATAGA
Organism: Desulfobacterales bacterium; assembly: GCA_050122435.1. Lineage (GTDB taxonomy): Bacteria > Desulfobacterota > Desulfobacteria > Desulfobacterales > JAHEIW01 > JAHEIW01. The sequence goes on along the minus strand of JASFIX010000046.1, from coordinate 3,936 downwards.
ACAAGCTAACTCAATCCAACTCCAAGTCAATGCGCCGTCCCGGCTACAAAATTAAAAACCCGAATGCCGATTTATAGTATTGCGGATCAAATTGATTAAGCAGATTGGCTTGTACTCGAGGTAGAGGGTGCCTCTTCTGCTGCCTTGGGTTTGCGTTTAAACTCACTCAGGCGTTGAAAAATCACAAAGAAGACCGGAACAAACAGGACCGCCAGGGCGGTGGAGGCCAGCATTCCGCCAAAAACCGCGGTGCCCACCGCCTGCTGGCTGGCGGATCCGGCGCCAGAGGCGAATACCAGCGGCATTACACCAAAAACAAACGAAAAGGCGGTCATCAGCACCGGGCGGAATCTCAACTGGGCGGCTTCGGCAGCGGCTTCGACGATGTCCTTTCCCTGGGCGCGCAGCTCGCGGGCAAATTCAACGATTAAAATAGCATTTTTGCTGGCTAAAGCAATTAACAACACAATACCGATCTGGGTGTACAGATTGTTGTCAAAGCCGCGCATCACCAGGGCAATGGCGGTCCCCAGCAGGGCCACCGGCACGGCCATAATAATGATCGCCGGGCTGGACCAGCTTTCGTACTGGGCGGAGAGCACCAGAAACACCAGCGTCAGTGCCAGGGCAAAAATCAGGATGGCCTCGCCGCCGACCTGCTTTTCCTGAAAGGATATGCCGGACCATTCAAAACCCATGGATGGGGGCAGCTTGTTATTGGCCATATCCTCCATTAACGTGAGCGCCTGACCGGAGCTGAATCCGGGTGCCGGCTTACCGCCGATGGTGGCCGCCGGGTAGAGATTATAGCGGAAGACCACCTGGGGACCCAGTGCGTCCTCCACATCTACCAGGGTGCCGATGGGCACCATCTCACCGCTGTTGGTGCGTACCTCAAGCTGGTTGATATCTTCGGCCTGGACCCGGAATTGGGGCTGGGCCTGGACCTTGACCTGAAACGTGCGGCCGAATTTGTTAAAATCGTTGACATAGGCTGAGCCCAGAAATGCCTGCAGGGTGCCGAAAACATCATTCAAAGGAATATCCAGCGTCTTGGCCTTGGTGCGATCCACATCGATAAAAAGCTGGGGCACATCGGCCCGGAACAGGGTATAAAGCCCGACCAGGCCGGATTGGGCCTCGCCGTCGTGAACGATCTGACGGGCCCACTTCTGGAGCTGGGTGGGACCGATACCGCCGCGGTCCTGCAGGCGAAAGTCGAATCCCCCGCTGGTGCCCAGGCCTTGGATGACCGGCGGCAGTACCGTAAAAACAAATGCCTCCTGAATCTGGCGGAATTCGCCCTGTAGCTTTGCCAGAATCACGTCCTGGCTGAGACCTTCTTTTTCCCGTTTGGCGCGATCTTCGAAGACGATATAAAGCGCGCCGGCATTGGACGCATTGGTCGAATCTAAGGCTGAAAATCCACCCACGGTGATCCAATCCTCGACGCCGGGCGTCTTCGAGATGATGGTATCCATTTTTTCGACCACTTCGCGGGAACGCTCCTGGGAAGCGGCATCCGGCAGCTGATAAGCGGCGATGGCGTATCCCTGGTCCTCAATGGGCAAAAATCCGGTGGGAATCGACATCAGACTCCAGCCCGAGAGCCCAATCAGTCCGATATAAACAACTCCCATGATCAAGGTGCGGCGTACCATTCCGCCGACGATGCGCGCATAACCCTTCTCGCTGGCATCGTATACGCGGTTGAAACCGCGCAGGAAAAAATTTTGTTTCTTTCCCGGCTTGGGGGGGCGCAAAATGAGCGCGCACAGGGCCGGGCTCATGGTCAGCGCATTGATGGAGCTGAAAACCGTTGCTGTGGCAATGGTCAGGGCGAACTGCCGGTAGAGCTGTCCGGATATGCCCGGGAGGAACGCGGTTGGCACAAATACGGCAATTAACACCAGAGTGGTGGCAATCACCGGGCCGGTGATTTCCGCCATACCTTTGATAGCGGCCTCCTTGCCGCCCAGTCCCTCCTCCATTTTTTTGCTGATGTTTTCCACCACCACGATGGCATCATCGACCACAATCCCGATCGCCAGTACCAGTCCGAACAGAGAAATCATATTGATGGAAAAACCCAGAGCGGCCATGGCGGCTGCGGTACCAATCAGGGAAACCGGAATGGCAACCCCCGGGATGACCGCTGCGCGCCAGTCGCCCAGAAAAATGAAGATGACGACAAAAACGATGATGGCGGCTTCGATCAGAGTCTGATAGACCTGTTTAATGGATTCATCGATAAATAGGGTGGTGTCAAAGGGGATATCCCATTCCAGTCCCTCAGGGAAAGCCTCGCCCAGCCGCTGCATGGTGTTGCGAATGGCCTGGGCAGTTTGAAGGGCATTGGCGCCCGGCAAAGGATAGATGGAGATGCCGGCGGCTTCTTTGCCGTTTGTCCCGAAAAAGGTATTATAGGTCTTGGCGCCCAGTTCCACCCGTCCCACATCCTTAACCCGTGTAACGCGGGTGCCTCCGGCGGTTTTGATGATAATTTCTGCGAATTCTTCGGGATCGGCAAGGCGCCCCAGCGTGTTGATGCTGTATTGGAAGTCCTGACCCGCCGGCGCCGGCGGCTCTCCGATCTGCCCGGCGGCCACCTGGATATTTTGTTCCTCAATGGCCCGGATCACATCCTGGGTGGTGATATCGAGGGCTTTGAGTCGGTTGGGATCCAGCCAGACGCGCATGCTGTAATCTTCGGCCCCGAAAATCGTTACATCACCGACGCCTTTCTGGCGCGCTAGCTCGTCCTTAATGCGCAGCGTAATGTAATTGTGAATATAGAGGCTGTCGTAGCGTTCATCCGGTGAACTCAAGGCAATAAACATCAGTATGTTGGCCGATCGCTTTTTAACGGTGACGCCCTGACGTTTGACCTCCTCGGGCAGCTTGGGCTCGGCGGTATTGACCCGGTTCTGAACCAGTACCTGGGCCATATCGATGTCGGTGCCCACCGCAAAGGTAACATCCAGCGTATAGGTGCCGTCATTGGCATTGGTGGAAGCCATGTACAGCATGTTTTCCACACCGTTGACCTCCTGCTCGATTGGGGAGGCCACGGTCTCAGCCAAAACCCGGGAATTAGCTCCGGGGTAGGTGGTTGAGACCTGTACGATCGGCGGTGCGATTTCCGGATACTGGGCCACCGGCAGGGTGCCAAAGGCCACCGCACCGGCAATGACGATCACCAGGGAAACCACCGTGGCTAGAATCGGTCGTTCAATGAAGACCTTTGAGATCATGGTCGGTTTGGTTCCTTCTCTTCCTATCCGGACGATTTTGATGGTTCACTGGATTGGGTATCAGATGCGTTGTCTGGTTCAGGTTCTTTAGCGGGTTTTTCGGCCTGAGCCTGCTGGGGCGTAACCTTGGCGCCGGGAACAGCCCGTTGGATGCCTTTGACCACGACTACATCTTCTGCTTTCAAGCCCTCTTCGATCACCCGCATCCCGTCGCGCAGGGCACCGATTTTGACATGGCGCTGCTCGACTTTATTCTCATTGTTGACCACCAGCAGGTAGCGTCCCCCCTGATCCAGGCCCAGGGCGCGCTCGGTTACCAGTAATGCGTTCTCGCGCTCGGCAACGGGCAGGCGTAGCCTTACGAACAGACCCGGTAAAATAAAATAGGGAGGACCGGGATTGGGAAAAACGCCGCGCAGCTCCAGAGTTCCGGTTTTCGGGTCAACCGTTGAATCCGCATAATCCAAATGGCCTTTATGGGGAAAGCCGGTTTCATTGGCCAGCCCCAATTCCAAAACGATCTTATCGGGGTTATCCGCCGGGATCCCTTCTTTCCGGGCCATCTTCATTACTCGCAGCAGGTCACGCTCATTGATGCTGAAATAGGCATAGATCGGCTCCCCCTGCCTTACAGTCGTCAGCAGGGTTTGTTCGCCGGCACCCACTAGATTGCCGACATCCA
>JASFIX010000045.1:0-13375 GCA_050122435.1 Desulfobacterales bacterium | reverse complement strand
GACGGGTTGGTGGACGGGCAAACCAGGATTTCACCGGGCTGCAGATCCACAATGTCTTTGAGCAATTTCAGCACGCGGGCCGGCCCTTCGACGACACCGGCCGAAGAAGCGAATCCTTTGATCTCAGAGACATCCTCGGTCGCGGTGGCATCAACGCCTTTGAGCCATTCTTTTACCCTGTCGGTGGTAATCCCCCACAGCATAATCGTAAAGGGTTCGGCCACTTCTTCCGGCGGGACCCCCAGCGCCGGGATCGGGTTCCATTCGCGGGCGGCTTCCAGAATTTTTTTGCGTTTTTCGGCTGTGGACTTATAATAACTCCCGCGCATGGGGATATCGACTCCCAAAGCCCAACCGGTTGAGAGTTCGGTCAACAGCTGCGGAATTTCATAGCGATTGAACATGAAGATGTCATCGACCTCACTCAGCATTCCATTGTTGACCAGCAATCGTCCGAAGTCCCGTATCTTGTCAAACCAGATGGTGTGGAACCAGTGCTCCACCCAGAACAGATGGTCTTCAGCGTACCGGTAGATCGTCCGGATGGTGTTGTAGGCATCATCGAATGCCTTGCGGTCTTCGTCGGTTTTAATGAGATTGCGATATTCGGCGACGATTTCATCTCTTTGCTTTTCGATTTCATCCAGTGAACGCTCGATGGTTTCACCGTTTTCCAGCCGTTCAACATACCCTTTGATGTAACTGTAAGGAATGTTTGGATCGGTCAACCAGCTGCCTTCATAGTGAAACCAGCCGCTGCCGCAGGATACGTAAAACCAAGGATCTTGAGCTTTTTCATATTCCGCCAGCCATTTTTTGCCATCTTCGGTGTTTTGAAGATCAGCCACCTTATCAGCCGCCGACTTGTCACTCTTGAGGATAGCGGAAACCTCTTTGGCCGAAACTGCCATTTTGGAAAGGCGGCAAAGTTCTTCTTCGGGCTTAAACATGGAGACATAGGCGCCCGCCACCATTTTACCGATGGCACTTTCACTGATGCCGGGGAAAAGCTTACGAGCCACATCGGCAAACATCAGATAGGCCAGGTAGGTCAGATTCAGCATTTCAAAATGATACTGCCAGCCCTTAAACATCTGGTTGACCAGCTTGTCAAAAGCTTCAATCAAATAATAGCTGTCATAGACGCCGGTGGGCGCCGGCAGGACCTGATCATCGGGTACAAATTTCGGCAACTCACTGGGAACTTCCACCGCGGCCATTTCTTCGCCGAGCGCTTTAAACTTGGCCAGCCATTTGTCCCAGAGCTCATCATAATGTTCAAACACATAGAAGACGCGTTTTTCAAAATGCCCGGCTTTCTCGCCGATGATCTCCTCCGGCGGCGGGGCGATGGCACAGATGTACATATAACACCCCACCATGCGTTGGGCGATTCCCTGTGCCGGTGGAATACAGAACACGCGGGTGGTATACTGTGAAAGGGAAATTTGCCAGGCTTCCTGAAAAATCAAATCCAACGGCGGCATGGGTTCCGGGGCATGGATTTTGTCCTGATACCAGAATTGAGCTTTTTCCCAATCTGATCTGTCCTCGGAAAACAGGTGGTGTGAGGGATACATTTCTTCCCAGCCTTCAAGTTCAGGAGGGACCTGAAACTCATGCGGGTCCGGGAATCTTCCAGATTGTTCGGTCATTTTCTTCCTCCTTTCGGTGGTGGGTTAACAAATGCGTTACGCAAGAAAAATGCATAAAATACATTTTATAGGCTTTCGTTCGGAGGAACTGGAACTCAGAACAGAAGCTAGAGCCAGTTGAGGTGAGATCGCAGAAGCCTGAGATTAAATAAGATTTATTTTTTATGAAGGAATCAAATAAATCTGTCAAACCAATTTAATTTATGTTATGCATAACTTTTATTTATGCATAAAATTGACCCATAAAAAAAAGTTAGGATGTCATGCTAAATTTTAACCAGTTCAGGATTTTTTATTATGCCGCCAAAAACTTGAATTTCACGGCTGCTGCCGGAGAGCTGTTCATTACCCAGCCAGCCGTTACCTCTCAGATCAAATCCTTTGAGGAGTTTTGCAATTTGAAGCTCTTTAAAAAAAGAGGGCGCCGGCTCTACCTGACAGATGAGGGTAAATCCCTTTATACGTATGCGGTTAAAATTTTTAAATATGAAAAAGAAATCGAAAATGTCATTGATGATATGCGCGAACTCAAGCGCGGAATTCTCAGTCTTGGGACCACGAAAGCTTACGCACGCTATTTTATGCCCTTGATGATCAGCACGTTTCATAAAAGCTATCCCAACATAAAAATACAACTGAACGAAGGCAGTTCCCTGGACATGATCCACAGTTTGCTGAATATTAAAATAGAGGTGGCTGTGATTGCCAGAACGGAAGACAACCCTGAGGTCAATTTTTTTCCATTTAGCCGGGAAGAAATGGCGGTTATCGTTTCAACAGATCATCATTTGCGCAAGCAAAAGGCGATCACATTTAAAGACCTGTCTGCCGAACCTTTCATCATGAAAGAAAAGGGCTCCGGCACACGCAAGCTGGTGGAAGAATTATTTGAAGCCGAGCAGTGCACACCCGACATCCTGATGGAAACTAGCAATACCGAATTTATCAAACAGTTGGTGCAGCGTGGGGAAGGGGTTTCATTTGTGGTTCGGGAGGCGGTTGACGCAGAGCTGAAAGACAAAAAGCTGGCAGCGGTTCCTCTCAAGGGCCCAACCGTATATCTGGATGTCAGTATTGCCTGGCTGAAAGACCAGGTGCTTTCGCCGCCCGCCAGGGCCTTTGTGGATACATTGATCGGTCTGAAGTCAGACGATTTACACCCCATGGGCATCGGTCTGATGATGGCCAAAATGCTTGCCCAGCGCAAAAAGGAGCACAGAAAAATTTCCAAAATGAGAGCGCCCCGATGAGCGATAGACCTGTTTTTAAGCAAATTTATCAACTTGCCCAACCGTATCTAAACACGCGCTACAATGATGTTCACACCGAGATGTCGATGCAACTCGCTTACCAATTGTTAAGGGCCGAGGGAGGCCAGGAAGATATTGTGATTCCAGCCATCATTCTGCACGATGTCGGCTGGCAAAAGGTTCCGGCGGCGCTTCATATGAAAGCATTTGGCCCCAAAGCGACTTCACCGGAGCTAAACCGTACTCACGAGCTTGAAGGCGTTAAGATAGGCGGACAAATTCTGAAAGAAGTTAATTACGATAAGAAAAAAAGTGATGAAATACTCAAAATTATTGACGGCCATGACTCCAGAAATGAATCTATCTCGCTAAATGACAGCCTCGTCAAAGACGCCGACAAGCTCTGGCGTTTTACCAAAACAGGTTTTGATATAGACAATAAGCGATTTGAAGAGACCGTTGAGGAAGGATTGAACAGGCTGCGTAAATATTTGCCCAGGTGGTTTTTCACAGATACGGCTTATCGAGTTGCCAAAGCAAAACTGCGGCAACGGGAAAGGGAAGCTGACAATGATTAAGGGATAAAAATAAATGCAATCTGTTACCCCTGAGCACCTTCCATATATCTTATCTCCCAAGCTTCGCTTGATTCTTGGCATCTTGCTGGGTATCGTCCTTCTTCTTGTAATCACCGCTGCGGCATCCATTCCATATTATTTTGAATCTTCTACGATTCTTTACAAATTTGGATTAAACAGGCAGCTGCTGCGTCTGGGTCAAGTCATGGGAATGGTTGCCGGGTGTCTACTGTTGTTCCAAATCATTTTGGGCGCACGTTTAAAATGCCTGGACCGGATCTTTGGTCTTTGCAGCCTTTTTAGATTCCATCGGATTGCCGGTTTCATCATAGCCGGTCTGATAATCCTGCACCCCATCACGATATTCATTCCCGAAAACAGGATCTTCATTCCGCTTGAGTTGCGCTACTGGCCGGAATTTGTCGGCCTTTTTCTCTTGTTGTTGATTGTATTCACGGTGATATCCAGCCATTGGCGCGCCCGGTTAAGGTTCCCCTTTCACCGGTGGTGGCCAATCCACCGATGGGCGGCCGTCTTAATCGTCATTGCTTTTTGGGTTCATGTATTGTTTGTCAATGAGACATTCGGGCAGAAACCGCTGCAACTGGCCGCTTTCTTTTCTATGGGCATCTGTGGGCTCTGCTTTCTCTGGATCAGAACCCGCTCCATTAGAAACCGCCGAAGATCTTTTTTGGTTTCAGCAGTTGAGGCGACTGGAGAAAATGCCGTTTGCCTGAAAATTAGTTCGAATACAAAACATATGTTAGTTTATCTGCCGGGTCAGTTCAGTTTTCTTACTTTTTTTTCAAACCATATTTCAAAGGAAGAGCATCCTTTTTCCATCACCTCGGCTCCTACAAGGAATACTTATCTAGAATTTGTTGTTCGAAGCACGGGCGATTGGACAAATGAAATTAAGCATCTTCAACGGGGAGATAGGGTTTTGTTGAACGGTCCTTTTGGAATGTTCAGTCATTTGCAGGTTCCCGGAAAAAAAGAGATTATTATGATCGCAGGCGGGATCGGCATCACTCCGATGTTGAGTATGTTGCGCTATATGGCCGAACACAATGATCAGCGAAAAACCACGCTGATCTGGAGTAACCGAGCCCGGAAGCACATCATCTTGCCAGATGAGTTCCAAAATTTAGCATTCCAATTAAAAAGCCTTCGCATGGTTCATGTACTGACCAGAGATCCTGAATTCAACGGTGAAAAGGGGCGCTTGGATCGCCCCAGGCTCCAAAGGCTCCTTTCAGATTGTAGCCGCTCAGCGGCCATTTTCGTCTGCGGTCCCCATCGGATGATGAAAGAAGTACGCCGAAGCCTTGTTTCCCTGAGGTTTCCCAGGCGCTTCATTTTCATGGAGAAATTTAACTTATAGCGCCCAGAATCGTTGACATAGGCCTCACCATACTTATATCTAAATTTATCGGTTCAAATTTTAAAAAGATTTTATTTATTTTTAGGAGGAGTTCCATGAAAAATGCGCTTTCTATATTTGCTATAGTCTTGTCTACGATTCTAACTGCCAATTTTGCAATCGCCGAAGTAGAAAAATGGGAAATCGATAAAGCCCATTCAAATATCTATTTTGATGTGAGGCATACCTATGCCACTGTAAGAGGGCAATTTGACGATTTTTCGGGCACGTTAGAATTTGATCCGGACAACATGGCTGTCAGTACGGTCAAGTTTGAAGTTAAAACCAAAAGTATTAATACGGGCATTCCCAACCGGGATAATCATCTTCGGTCAGAAGAATTTTTTGCAGTGAATGAATTTCCCTCCATGACTTTTGAATCAACCGGTGTAAAACAGAAGGAAGGCAATCAGTACACCTTAGTGGGCAATCTCACCATCAAAGGAAAAACCAATGAAGTGGCTGTCGTATTCACTTATTTCGGCATGCGTGAGAACCCGCTGAAAAAGGGAAAAATGGTCGCCGGATTCGAAACCCGTTTTTCAATTGACCGCCTGGAATATCAGATCGGACCCGGAAAATACGCTGAGATGGGCGTCATTGGAAGAAATGTTGATATTCTAATTTCACTCGAGGTTCTCAAAAAATAATTAGCAAAATAACAAAAATATCCTTGGGCATTAAAGCTCACCAGAGAGAATTGCAGACCTGGCATATTGGGTGTGATCTTCTTTACAGTCAGAAAATATTCAGGTAAATAAGCGGTATTCGGATTGTCGATCCGGCAAAATGGGATAATTTATTTTAGATAGATTTAAATTAATTCACAAAGATCTCGTGTTAGGAAACCGGATGCTGGAATGATCAATCTCAACCAGCTCAGGGCATTTTATCAAACCGCTAAATGCAAGAATGTCAGCCTGGCGGCCAGGGAGTTATTTGTCAGTCAACCGGCGGTTACGGCACAGATAAAGCTGTTTGAAGAAAGCTGTGGTCTGAAGCTTTTTAAGAAAAAAGGCCGTAACCTTTATCTTACCGACGGAGGCAAAACGCTCTTCAATTATGCCCGGAAGATCTTTGAATATGAAAAGAAAATCGAAGATGTTGTCTTGCAGATGAAGGAATTAAAGAAAGGCAGCCTTCGATTGGGCTCGGCGCGGACTTACGCCCGTTACTTTATGCCTTTTTTGCTCACCGGATTCCGTGACGCTTACCCGCAGATTAAAATTCATTTCGATGAAGGCAGCTCCCGGGAAATGATCCACAGTCTGCTCGATTTAAAAAATGAAATTGTGATCATCGCCAGAGCCGAAGATCATCCAAATGTTGCCTTCATTCCCTTTAGCCAGGAGGAACTGGTGCTTATACTACCGCCTAACCATCGTCTGGCAGATAAAGACGGTATTGTTTTTGAACAAATCGCTGAAGAGCCGATTATCATGAAAGACCCGGGCTCAGGGACGCGCAAACTGGTAGATGAATTGTTCGCTAAAAATAATTGCACACCCAACATCTTAATGGAAACCGGGGACGCTGAAATCATTAAATTGCTGGTGCAGCATGGAGAGGGAATCTCGTTTCTGGTGAAAGAAGCCGTGGCTGTCGAACTGCAGGAAAGAAAACTGGTCACAATCCCTTTGAAGAAACATTCCATTTTCTTAGACGTCAGCATTGCGTATCTCAAGAAGCAGCCGCTTTCACCTCCCGCACAGGCTTTTCTAAAGAGTCTGGAGAATTTAGGTACTAAAAAGATGCGTTTTCAGGGGATGGGCGCTCTGATGGCCAAAATGCTTGCCGAGGAAAGATGATCACCCTGCTTAAACCACAAATTACCAAATTAGGTGTTTCCAGTCTGGTTAAAATTTGTTACGTGTTATTTCTAATAAATTTGAAATTTATGGTTAGCTGATTTTCTGGCAACAAATTGCGAACAAGGTTCGTATTTATTCGGTCATTGTAAACAAAAGGAGGGATTATGCCCGGCAAATTCGAATTAAAAAAAGGCAAAAGCGGAAAGTTCTCATTTAACCTTAAAGCTGCCAATGGACAGGTGATTCTGACGAGTCAAACATACAAAACCAAAGCAGCTGCGAAAAATGGAATTAAATCTGTTTGTACGAACTGCGGGAAGAAATCCAGTTTTGAACAGAAGAAATCAAAGAAAGGGCAGCCTTACTTTGTTATGTTGGCCGCTAATAAGCAGGTTATCGGTAAAAGTCAGATGTATGCCAGCAAGACGTCAATGATGAATGGCATTAAATCCGTTAAAAAGAATGCGACCAAAGCCGCCATTAAGGATTTATCCGTTTAATTTAATTTCATTTGAGAAGTTCTGAAATTTCAGATACTTGTTAGCCAAAGAGAGTTAGCCTCCATTGGGCCTTGGTTTGAAATTCACCGTATTTGTGTTATTTGAACATCGATATATTCTATATATTCGTTCGAATATGGGTGGTCAGAATTACCATTTATAAGGGATTGGTTAGAAAATGAATCCCAAAGGTATCTGATCACTCATTTTTTTTCATGACACCTTTTTTATAAAGATACGACTTGATCAAAATCACATCATTAAGGGATTACGATTGGTGGGTTGCATAATGGAAAGTAAGCTGAAAACAGTCGTTTTAAGTATCACCATTGCGCTGGCGACCTGGTCCGGCGTCACTGCCCAGCAAGTGTCGTCTACGCAACAAATCCAACCTTCGGAAACGAGAATAACCGCGAGCCAGACACCGAAGATCGACAAACTCAAAGCTTTGCGAGAAGAAGCCGAAGCAGCGAAGGATTTAAGTGAGTCGGATAAGAAGAGCGTATTGGATTCCCTGGATCGGGGTATTCATTTGCTGGAGGAGGCGGAACGTCTCCAAGCTGAAACGCAGCGATTTATCAAAAAAATCAAGAATGCACCGACCCGGACAAAAGAAATTGAAACAAAGCTCAGGCAGAAAACTCCGGCTTCCGATCAAATTGTTGAACATCAGACTGCCTCACGAATGACAAATGCGGAATTAGAACAACGTGTGCGTGAAGAAATCGCAGCTCTGGCAACGGCTCGAGCCTCCTTGAAAAACTTACAGGATCAGATCGTGGAGCTTCAAGGACGGCCGGTACGTTTACAAAAAGATAGTACTGATGCGACGCAGCGTCTGCAGGAGGTGCGTAAGGAGCTCAATGCCGACAGCTCTGACCCCAATGAACCCATCATGCTGGCTGAGGCTCGTAGAGCCGTGCGACTCGCTGAACACGCGATGCTCAAAGCCCAGATTAATTTAAATGAACAAAAGCTTTTAAATCATGAAATTTTCGTGTCGTTACTTGGGGCTGAGCGAGATTTGGCAAACGTTGAAGTGAGTCGGCGCGAAGCCAGGGCCGAAGCCTTGCAAGCGATTGCGCAACAACGAAGGCAGGAAGAGGCCAGCCAGGCGCGCAAGGATGCAGAAGCCTCCATCAATTTAGCTGCGGATTTGCCGTTGGTGGTCAGGGAACAATACGACTTGAACATCAGATTTGCCAAAGAACTTGAGCAACTCACCATTGACGAGACCCAAGCGGCTCAAAAGCTTATCGAATTGCAGTCCAATCTGAAAGCCCTTCAAGAGGAATTTGCTCAGATCCGACAGTGGGTTCAAGGTATATCTCTTTCAAAAACCATGGGTTCATCATTGCGCCAACGCCGTTTGGAGCTTCCCGGACCACAAAGCTACCGCCGCAACTCGGCACAGAGACAGATGATCATTGACCAGGTGAATGATGCTCAGTTTAGCATTGAAGTCAAGCAAAACGACCTGGTGGATATAAAGGCTGAAACCGGGCGGATTTTACAATTGCTGACGGAAACTGATGAAACAAATGCTGCCGAATGGGAGGATAGGGTCGAGGCGTTGCTGCTAAATCGGCGCAAACTGCTGGACACATTACAGAATAGCTACCGCCGTTACTACCAGAATCTTCAATCAATCGAATTTACCGAACAACGAATGTCTTCCCTGATTGAAGAATATGCCCGTTTTCTGGATGGGCATCTGTTGTGGAGTGGCAGCGCCAAGGTAATCGGTCCGACCCATTTTCGTGATTTGCCAGCTGCATTTTTCTGGTTGGTAAATCCCAAGAGTTGGTGGTTGGTGCTAAAAGATCTGGCCCTTTCCTTCGGTCATGCTGCAATTCTCTGGTTGCTGGGCCTGCTGGCGGCCTTACTTCTTTTTATCGGTCGTCGCCGCGCAAAAAGTAACCTCAAGCAAATTGCCAAAAGCATTGGCCGGGTCAAACAAGACACCCTGATGTTGACGATTCGCGCCATCGGATGGACATTCTGTCTGGCTTTTGGCCGACCATTTTTGCTGCTTCTAGCCGGCTGGCATTTGAGCGTGTTACCGGTTGCGAGCGATTTTAGTCGGGCGGTTGGGTATGGAATGTTGTTAGCCGGCTACAATTGGGCGATATTAAGCTTCTTAAAGTATCTCTGCCTCGAACATGGAGTGGCTGGGGTTCACTTTCAATGGCGCAACGAAACGAGGCTGGTCCTGCGCCGCCAGTTGCTGTGGCTAATGTCCCTGTGGGTGCCGCTTACATTTTTGATCGCTACCAACAACGCCGCCGATAATATCGTGTATGGGAATTCTCTGGGGCGAATGGCTTTTATGGTGGTCATGACCGCTTTTGCTGTTTCTGCCACCAGAGTTTATCGGACTGTCTCAGACAATTTCGATATAGCGCAACAATCCTCCAAACCAGGTTTGCTATTCCAGCAGCGGTTTTTTTGGTATCCCATATTGATCGGATTGCCCGGGTTACTGGCGATCCTGGCTGCTATGGGGTATTACTATACTGCGCTGCGGATGAGCTGGGAATTTCGAAGCACTGGCTTATTGATTTTTGGTCTTGTTTTGGCTCATAATCTGGTTTTGCGCGGGCTGGTCATCGTTCAGCGCCGCATGGCCTACGAGGAAGAGGTTCGCAAACGCAAAGAAAAACTCGAGGCTGAACATCCAGGGGAAAGCGATTCACCATTGTCGGCCGGTGAAATGCAAATCGAATCCGTCGAAATTGAGGAACCAGAAATCAGTCAGGCCCAAATCACCGGGCAAACCCGCGCTTTGCTGCATACCTTTTTATTGTTTTCCGGTTTAATCGGTCTCTGGCTCATCTGGCACGACGTGCTGCCGGCCCTGAAAGTGCTCGAAAATATTCATCTGTGGACTTATAATGTAGAAGTGGACGGTGTGACCAAGGTCATGCCCATCACTCTGATTAGTGTGCTCTTTGCGATTTTGATCGCGATCATTACCTTTGTTGTTGCCCGCAACCTGCCCGGCGTGCTGGAAATCTTACTGCTCAGGTATTTGCCGCTGGATGCCGGCGCCCGCTATGCCTTTGAGACCATTTGTAAGTATGTGGTTTTTGCAGTCGGATTTATCGTCGCTTTTAACTACATCGGGATTAACTGGGGTAGCCTGAAGTGGCTGGTGGCTGCTTTAGGCGTCGGTATCGGTTTTGGTTTACAGGAAATCATCGCCAATTTCATCTCCGGTATAATTATCCTCTTCGAGCGCCCGGTGCGAGTCGGTGACATCGTCACCGTCGACAACATCGACGGTGTGGTTTCCCGCATTCGCATCCGCGCCACGACCATCACCAGCTGGGACCGCAAAGAGTATATTGTTCCCAATAAGTCATTTATTACCGGGAATGTGTTAAACTGGACCCTTTCCAATCCAATGACCCGCATTATTATTAACGTTGGCATTGCTTATGGATCGGACACCGAATTGGCGCGCGAGCTGTTACTTCAAGCAGCAAAGGAGCATCCTAACGTCTTAGACGAGCCGGCGCCGATGGCGACGTTCGAAGGATTTGGTGATAACGCTCTAAACTTCCTACTGCGCTGTTTTCTACCCAATTTGGATAATCGTATAGCAACCATCACCGACTTGCATTTCGCAATCGACAAGGCTTTCCAGAAAGCGGGAATATCGATCGCATTCCCGCAGCGTGATGTTCACATGGATGCGACGGATCCCCTGGAAGTTCGGATCGTTCCCGAACAGAATGCCGAACCACGATCGGACCGTTCAAAAAAATCATCTGATACCGAAAAAGACTAAGCACATAAAATCCTTGTATGGACCAGACGCGCCCGCATGGTCAAATGCCGGAATCTCGCCCGGTATTAAGCATTCTAACCCCAGATTTACCGACATGAAATAAAATCAAAACATTCATTAATCCAGATGCTTTCCGATTTGGCATAACACGGTTTTTTTTGCCGGCTTCCCCTAAAATTACCATCTGTAAAACCCTCAATTATGATTGACTGAAACCCATTGATTTGGGTATAAATACAGATAAATTATATAGGAATTTTTCAATTCTAGCTGACCTGAAATGGTTCTCCGTTGCCAGAATCGAACCCTGTCGCTCATCTGATTCTGCGTTCCTTTGATTAGATTATAATCTGCATTCTTTGTTTGAAACCTCAAAAATCAGGGTGCCGAAATGCACGATAAGGGTTTTAAGCGCAAACTCACCGCCATTCTCAGCGCTGATGTTGCTGGTTACAGCCGACTCATGGGCGATAATGAAGAAGCCACCATTCAAACGCTGACTACTTACCGTGAAGTAATCGGTAGTCTTATCAACCAACACAGAGGCCGCTTAGTGGATGCCACCGGTGATAATCTTCTGGCTGAATTTACCAGTGCGGTAGATGCGGTCAATTGTGCGGTGAAAATCCAAGATGAACTTGCCAGGCGCAACGCCGAGTTACCCGACAGCCGCAAAATGGAATTTCGCATTGGTGCCAATGTGGGGGATGTCGTTGAAAAGGAGGACCGAATATACGGCGACGGTGTTAACATTGCGGCGCGGGTAGAAGGTCTCGCTCAAGCAGGTGGTATTTGCATATCTGGCAGAGTCTATGATCAAATCGAGAATAAGTTGGATTTAAATTATGAGTTTTTAGGGGAACAAAAAGTTAAGAACATAACAAGACCGGTAAGGGTGTATCGGGTCTTACCTTTTTCGGGAGATGCAGCCCATGCGACTGCTTTGTCAGCGCATGAACAGGTGTATCGAAAAAGAATCAAGGCTCGCTACGCCGAAGAGGCTGCCTACTACGTCCCTATGACGGGTGAAACCACGGAAGTCATCTCCGATCAGCACGCTAAAGCACCCCGCACCGCTCGTCGACGCAGACGCCGGGCCAAGGCCGAGTATCATGAATGGATACCCACTGGCGAAGAAATCAAACAAGTCAAACTGGAGACCTTACGGGAAGCGGTGGAGAAATACCCTTGTGTTATTCTTTTGGGTGACCCCGGCTGTGGCAAAACGACAGCCCTCGAAAACCTGGCATACGAATTTGCGGATCAGCCTGACAAGTTGCCGGTCCCCTTACGTCTAAGTGAGTTTGACGTCGGCATGTCTTTAGATGACTTTATCATTCTGGGTTGGGGTGGGTTTCTGGAGGCCGGCCACTGGGGAGCTCAGGAGCTCGCGGCCAACCTGGAAGCGTACCTGGATGCTGGAAAATTGTTTTTTCTATTTGATGCCTTAAATGAAATGCCGCACGAGGGGTATCATGAACGCAGCTTGATGCTGCGCCGATTCATCGACCAAAGGTCAGCGCAGGGCAATCGCTTTTTGGTAACTTGCAGAATATTGGACTATAGCGAGGAGTTGTCCGGCCTGCAACGGGTTGAGGTGCAACCTCTCAGTGACGATAAGATCCAGCTTTTTTTACAGAATGAGCTGCCGGAAAAATGGCGTGCCCTATGGCAAACTTTGACTCAGAGCGACGATAGCCACCATAGCCTTCTTGAAATGGCCCGCAATCCTTACTTGTTAACCCTGATGATCGATGTGTTCGAGGAAGATAGCCAATTAAGCCAGAATCGGGTTGCTTTGATGAGGCGCTTTACTCAGATCCTGATGGATTGGGCCAAAGCAAAATGCCCTGCTGAACAATGGCTAAGCGCTGATGTACAATGTGAGGCCCTCTCAGTCATGGCTTTTGAAATGCAAGCGCGTTCTGGTTTCGGGACCAAAGTAAAAACTGAACACCTCAAAAGCGTTATGCCTCAAGAGGTGCGGCTTGACCCTAACTGGCCGCCACAACCTGCACCGCCGAACCTTGTTTTGAATCTGGCTGCTAACGCAAAAATTATTGAAATGCCGGTAGATCGTTCGACAGTGCGCTTTTATCACCAGTTACTGCAAGAGTATTTTGCCTCCCATCAAATGCTCAAACAGGATCCCGCCAAATTGACGCACCTATGGCGCTGGCCTTGGCTGGATACAGAGATGCCCCTATGGATTCGGCCCGAAAGTAATTATGAACCGTTGCCGCCGCCACCGCAGACCGGGTGGGAAGAAACCACTATCTTGGCAGCGGGGTCAGCACCGGAGAATGGCAACCAATTGGTGCAAACCTTACTCCAGGTCAATCCCGTCCTGGCCGGGCGTTGTTTG
>JASFIX010000044.1:0-13383 GCA_050122435.1 Desulfobacterales bacterium | reverse complement strand
AGCGGAAGTCGGACTCCTTTATCATTTTTATCGCCTTATTGAATATGGAGATATTAATGAACAGATAGTCTTCTTTGTTGAAGGCCCATATTACGTCGTAATGGCAATGCGGTGTCAGGTAGATAGTGGTCACAGTCTCCTCCTCAAAGGCAGCGGTCATATTACGTAATCCCCCATTTTTTTTCCAACGTCTCTATAGCACTTATCGCCTGTAAAAGCTGTTCCTCTATCAGACGGGCCCAGTCCGTCTGTGTTGCATCGGTGTTGTGGAGCGTGGATACCTTCTCTAGGTTCCTCTGTTCAATGGACCTGAAAAGCTCGAAGGTTTCTGGATAACGGGAATTTGGATCCTCTCTAACGGCTTCGACGATTCTATGGAGCCGCCACCACAGCGAAGAAGCATCGAACGTGTCTTGGGGGGCACTCTTGGGCTGGCATACATCGAGACCTGCCTTCCCCGGGCGGGTAAGCATCTCGGGCAGCATATCGAACCACACAAATCCGATGTATATGCTGGTGCACGGAGGCAGGTAGGCCAAAAAGAAGCGTGGTGGAGCCGTGCCGTTTGGGTCTATCTCCACGATTAGCGAGGTAGCGGTGTTGCCCCAGGTGAACTTGTTCAGCGAGTCGTGCATGCAGACCGTGTGAAAGTCGGGTAGGAACTGGTAAAACTGTGGCCCATCGAGAAAGGTGTCTTCGTAGTGATCTCTCAGTATCCGCATCATCGATGAAGCGTCTATTGCGCCTTTGTTCTCTTCGAGCAGCCCGCTCGTCCGCTTCCACCGGATGTGCGAGACCTGACGGGAGTAGTGCTCATGATCGCCATATACACGCGCAAAATCGAACGCCTCCCTTTCCGGTTTCCACCATTCCATATCTCGGGCCAAGTCCTTGATGTGCGGTGAGATATTGGTCCAATCATCGCGAATAGTCGGCTGATTGGAAAGAGTCCAATATCCACTATCAATGCGTTTGGAAATCCAGCGTTTTCCAGTGGTTTCCAGCACCCACGCCTCTTTTCGATCGGCCAGTAAGAACGCGTTTTCATAAGAGCCTTCGTCGTGATCTTGTCCCTGGACAGCAGAGCCCCATTGGCCGTATTCCTCCAGCAAATTGACGACTACCTCTACGGCTTTTTCGGCGGTATCTCCACGCTCCAGGCCGAAGCGAAGCAGATCCATGCCCGTGAGACCGGGCGACTGGGTGTCCTCATTCAAGTGCAAGGAACGGGTGAAGATAGCCGTGTTTCCCCCGACAACTCCGGCTTCGTTCACCCCGGTCTCATAACCCCAGCACCAGTACGGACGGCATCCGATGGTAGATAGAGCGATCTCACCGTCCGGAACCTGAACATAGGAGCACCGAATCTTTCTGCTTGGACGGGGCTTCCTGGACGGAGAAAAATGCAGCACCTGGCACTCCCCGGCCGGCCGGTCGCTGTTTTTTGCGAAGATTACGGATGAATTTTTTGTAACATCACCGAGGGCAACCATTGCGTCGCACATTTATTTACACCTTTTTGTCTTCGAGAGTGAATGCAAGGCAAGCACCTGCTAGCCCATCTTTGATGTGAAATTCGAAAGTCATTCAACATAACCGAGCGCTTTGATCCTCTGCATAAGACCCTCGTCCAGCGAAACCTCGGTCTACTCGGAGATTTTCTCACCGCTTTCGCCTGTCCCCAAACCAATCGATGACCTTCCAGCTTCCGCACGCTACCGAACCAAAAAGCGAGCTTGCGGCGGCTCGAGTACATCCTGTGAGCAAATCGGAAACGTTCTTTAAGGATCTTTTGAAATCGAAACCGGATCAGTATCAATACACGCCTGGCATTGGCAGATTTTTAAATAAAATTATAACATATTACCCCATGAGAGCCAAATTCCATCTTGATGGGTTGACAAACTCATGAAAAAGATCCCTGGGCGTAATGTCGGACTTGATAAGCCTTTCCCTGTATGTCGCAAGTCGGGTGTATCCAAAACATATCGACATGACAGGGTTCTAGTTTTGGCCGAAATAATGAAAATTTGCCACCCTTAACTGCGAATGCTTCGGCGCGGTACCGAACCCCGTCACCCGTATTGACGAATCCATTGCGGTTACATTACATCTGCCTTGACGTATTTTGCTTTGTCGACAGCCAAAGCGTACAAATTGTCAGACTGTAAAATGCATCAGCTAAGGTAACAAAATTTGGTTAGCCTAAAGCTTGAGATTGCGTGCCTGTATCGAATTATTAGAGAGGCACTAAATATTTGGGATTAGCTGAAGGAATGTTAACTTTGAAAGATGCTTGGAATAATAGCCGAATACTAAGTTTTATTCATTTCAATCGTCGGCTGTGCGGGCTTATGCCAGAGGCGGTGGTGGGGGCGGCAGCTCGCCGCGCTCCAGAGCCTTCCGGGCGGCCTTTACCGGTATACCGGCTTCACAGGGCACACCCACCTGGCATAAACCACAGCCATAGCCTTCAAACTTGTAGGTCTTTTTGACATATTCCCTGGAGCGAGCCAGGTGTTGCCGGCACTTCTCCTTTTTTGGGTCAGGGATTTTAGATTATACTTCAGGATGGTTTATGATTACCTTTTACATTTGAGGAACATTTAATATTTTATCTATTAAAGATTGTTTGCATTCAATTGCCGTCATCTCAATTGCTTCTTCCGGGCAACCCGTGCTACAGACGCCGCAGCCACGGCATAATTTTTCATTGAACTGAATTGATTTCGATGGTGCATTTGAAGCCCTGCTGTTTTCATGTGTAAATGCCTGAAATGGACATCGTTTGGCACAGCGGCCGCAGGCAATGCAGCGGTCTTTCAAATATCGGGCGACATAGCGCGATAACGGCCAAAGATTTTGGGCGTTGCGATACTTGGCTAGTTTGTGAGGGAAGCAACAATCCACACAGCAATTGCAAATTGCGCCGCTGATACTTCCATCGTCGGCAACTCCCACTTCAGCACTTTGCATTAGACCTTTTTTATTCGCCATGTTGGCGATTTTTTTGGCGCGAGATTTTGAGATCTCCCAGCCAATGCCCCGATCGTTTTCAAATCGCAGACAGGTATAAACCGATTGGGTGCATTTATTCATCATGGAACGGCAGTTGCAGGGAACAAGATAAATATGCATTGCAAGTTCCAGCAATGCCTCGGCTTCATTCAGCAAAATATATTCGGGGTAGATGAGGGCTTGTTCCCGCGATTCCCCCTTTTTTAGCTTAGTGATTTGGTCTGCATGTTGCCTTTCATAATGAGCGAATTCCCAAGCATTAAGCTGATTGCGAATGTCTCCCGGAATGTCTTTCCAGCCTTCGAACATGGCCCATTTATCAAATCGGGCATGAAAATCCGCTGGTTCAAAGCGGTTGTCGTCACGCAAGTTGATGATCCCTTTTCGATATGCACGGGTCGTCAAGTCGGACTCGGTATCTGAAGAATCAAATCCAAATTTAGATGTAAATGCTCTATTGATTTCTTTGCGAGTCAAGGGACTGTTTGCCAGACGCATTACAAGGTCAATTTCGATTTCTTCGAAAAATCTATTGATCCAGGGCATGACAAAATCGGGTATTTCAAATACGCGCAAAAAACCCTGCAATTTATCCGTTGTTCGCATGGACAATTCCTTCATCTTGTTTAATACCGGAGCCCGATTTTATTCTTGTAATGTTATTAGATTAACAGCCAGATTCATATCGCATTATTGGTAGATAGAGAAGATCTGAGCCAAGGACTTTGGGGTGAGTCAAAAGATACAATTTGTAAAATTCTTTCACTGATGGAACATAATTCGCCTTGGGCTCATTTCTGAAGTTGCATATTAGCCCAGTACGGAAAATGTGCTTCCCTCGATGATTTCCCTGTTCCGCGAAAAAATCCCTGTATTGAGCTCAAAGCCAATCTTATTGAGCTTTACCCGCACCGGGTCGCTGTCATGATCGTGCCCCCCTTCACAAGCCTCGATGATCTCAGCCAAAATTTGGCCGATCACTGGACCGTTTTTATACTGGTTGCCAGATGTTCCCACCGCCATATAGAATCCTGGCAGATCGGATTTGTCATAAATCGGAATCCAATCGTCGCTGACATCGTAGAGATCGACAATGCCTTTGGGTTGGTTGGGTATACGCAGGCTAGGAATACGCTTGGCCAATCGATAAGTCTGGGCCTGGTATTGTTCAAGTGTGACTTCTCGATTGAAACTGTCAGGGTTTTCAACCCATTGCTTTTCGTCACAATCTGGATCCTCGCTTCCCACCAGAATCATATTGCCTGTTTCGGGACGATGGTATCCGCCGGTATCGCCGTCTCCAACAATCATGCCATCAGTTTCGTAACTAAACTCCGGTGGGGAAGGTACGAAATGCACCTCATGGCGCAGTGCGCGAGTTTTAATATTCATCGTACTTTCGATGCCTGCAATTCGGTTGAGCAATGATGAATGTGGCCCGGCTGCATTTACGACCACTGGAGCGTCAAATGAGCGCCCATCCTCTAATGTAACACCAGCCACGCATCCTTTAATCTTTCTGATTTCAACAACGTTGGCATTGAACAAAAATCCGGCGCCTTTTGATTCCGCCGCTCGCTGAAGATTGTGAACAGAAAGGACGGGATCGTTGATATAACCGTTCTCGGGATAAAACATTACCTCAGGATTGATCTTATCTTCTGGAGGATCGTTGAAAGATGGATCATCCGGTCTTTTGGGCGGATAAAAGGAGGCGTCCACGAAATGGGGCATGCGTTTGAGCAACTTTTCAACTTCCCATATCTCATACGGAATGTTCAATTCGTCATGCAATTTTACATATTTGCTGATGTTCAGCGCTTTGGGATTCATAAACACACAACCGATTTGATTAAATTTTGCAAACCCCAGTTCATCTTCCACTCCAATATAATTTTGCCAGTCTTTCCAATAAAAGGTGCTGTCATACGCAATGGCGGTACCTTCCAGAGTAGAATAATGGGTGCGGATGATAGCACAGGTATTGCTCGTTGACCCCATACCTGCAGAAGAAAGCTTGTCGACATTCAAGGTTCGGTAACCCTTCTTGGAAAGCTCAAATGCAATTGCAGCCCCAGATATACCAGCGCCGATAATAATGCCATCGTAAGTTCTGTTCATTGTAATCCCCTTTTCGTAAAATCTTACGATTGATCCGAAATCAATGCTTCAACTTTTTTGCTTGACAGAAAGATGTATTGATGTCATCACTCCATTACTGCTAATTAGTCAATCTGCAATCACCTGTCAATTAAAAAAATAATCAGATGGAACTATTTGAAAAAATATCAAAACCGGTTCGGATCTATCAGGAAGCGGCCGCAAAAATAGAAGACGCCATTGTCACCGGCAAGTTGAAACAGGGGGACAGACTACCCAGCGAGCGTGACCTTGCCAACCGCTTTGGCATCAGTCAGAGAACCCTCCGAGAAGCTTTGAGAGTGGTGGAAGAAAAAGGGCTGATTGAGCCATCTCAACGTGGAAATATCGTTAAGGCGATGACCACGGAAGTAATTATCAAAAATCTGGACTTGCTGGTTCGCTTCAAGAAAATATCCTGGAATGACATGTACGAGTTTCGCATTGATCTGGATACCATAATCACATCAAGAGCAGCCGAAAAAGCAACTCCGGCGGATGTGCAGGAACTCCAACAGATCGTCGAGGAACAGATGCGTCTGAACAAAGAAGGGACTCTGTACTGGGATACATTTCAATCGCTGGACCGGATGTTCCACTTTACTGTTTCGCGGATTGCCGGTAACCCAATGCACGACTGGGTTCTGAGAACGGTAATTAGCTATTTCGGTCGATATTATGCGCAGTTCAGAATTACAGAGGACATATTCATAAAGCAGAACCTGCCTACGTATAAAGTGATTCTGAATTCCATCGGAGCAAATGACAGTGAAGCCGCAGCCCAAGCAGCCAGAGAGCACGTGATTTTAGCGACTCGCAATCTCGGCAATCGAAAATTGGAAGCTATCCAGGCTAAAGAGAGAAAGGGGCGTCCGTTGAAGTCTGACAGTCAAATTTAATCATAAATCAAGAAAAGAAGGAACTCAAAATGGGCGAAAATGACCACAAACAAGGGATGATGTATTTTCCAAGCCAACTCAACTCCGATGTCCGTATACCCAAAGGCCGGGCCATTTCAGGCGCCTCTATCGGAATCCTGGTGCTGGACCTTGGATATCCGTACCTGCCGGGTAACGTCGCCAACGCCAGCACCTACGACTTCCCGGTGCGTTTCAATATCCTGAAGGGCAGCACCATTCCTCAAATCCTGAGCCACGATCGGTCGCTGCTGGACATGATTGTCGAGGGCGGAATGGAATTAGTAAAGGACGGTGTCCGAGCAATCGTGGGGGCCTGTGGTTATTTCGGATACTACCAGAAAGAAGCGGCGGCAGCTTTAGATGTGCCGGTTTTTCTCTCCAGCTTGCTGCAGATTTCGGTTGTCAGGCAAACCTTGAGAGCCGATCAGCAAGTTGGGGTGATCTGTGCCCACCGAGATTCTCTTTCTCGGGAAACGCTGGCTGCCTGCGGGATTGATGATCCATCCGAATTGGTGATCGTCGGTGCTCAGGATCTACCGGAATTCAAAAACATTTTAAATTGCACCTGTCATTACAATCCGGCGCAACTCGAACAGGAATTAACAAAACTATCCGTAAAGCTGATCGAGGACAATCCCAGTATCGGCGCGCTTCTGCTGGAATGCAGTGACATGCCGCCCTTTTCGTGGTCCGTTCAAAACGCCACCGGATTGCCGGTGTTCGACTTTATCACGATGATTAAATGGATACATTCTGCAGTCGTACAGCAACCGTATCACGGGTTCATGTAGAATCTAATATAAAGACGATTTCATAAAGCAGTAAGTTGAGGCTATCATGAACATAACCGACCTAAAAACTACCATTCTTTCGGTACCTTTCAGCAAACCGACACTCTGGCCATATGGCCGCTGGGAAGGCATGACCGTTGTGGTGATCGAACTCGAAACTGACGCGGGGATCACCGGCCTCGGAGAAAGTGCCTGCATACAAAGCACGGCTGAAGCGGTGGACACGTTGCTCAAAAGTACCAAACCACTTTTGATCGGTCAGGATCCTTTCGACACCGAGCTGATAGCGAAAAGACTCGAGGGGTTAGGAAGCTGGACGTACATGCGCCATTTTGGCGGTTACGCGCTGGGTGGCATCGACATGGCGCTTTGGGACATCGTCGGAAAAGCATGCCATCAGCCAGTATACAAGTTGCTGGGTGGCAAGATTCGCAACAGGGCGGAGTGTTTTAAGTACATCCATCACGACGAGCCGTCAATCATGGCCGCCGATGCGTATTCAGCCGTTTCGCAGGGTTACCGTACCATTTACTGCAAATACACCACGATCGAGCATCTGGAGAAGGCAATCCAGGCCATGCGCGAAGCGATCGGTGAGGAGCCCAGACTGTGGGTGGATTTTAACACAACCCTTTCCCCCGGATTTACGGTGGCATTTCTCAATAAGATGGAAAAATTCCGTATCGACATCATTGAGCAGCCTATATTGCCCTCGAACCTTGAAGGGATGGCCTATGTAAGAAACAGCGTATCGGCTCAGCTCCTGGCCCACGAGAGCAGCTGGACCCTGTATGAAACGCTTAATGTCATCAATGCGGGAGCGGCTGACATCATCAGCGTCGATCCTCGGATGACTTGGGGCATGATGGCCTGCAAGAAAACGGCGGCAGTTGCCGAAGCCGCAGGGTTGCCCGTGGTGATGCATTCGTCGGCCGAACTGGGGATCGCGCAGGCCGCTTGCATGCACCTGATCGCATCCACCCCCAACTTCATCCTGGCCAACCAATGCATGTACGACTGGTACGGCGAGGATTATATCAAAAGCGGTGCGCTCTCCTTTGACGGGCCGTTTTTATCCGTGCCACAAGGCCCCGGCCTCGGAGTCGAATTGGATACAGACAAAATGGCCAAATTTCATGAAACCTACAAGGAGGTCGGAACCTTCTCATTGTCGCGGTTGAATGCCGAAGAAGCACGCTCGGCTCGGCCGCCGCTTTTCCCGAGTTATTAAACACAGAAGCGTTATGGTAAACTGCACCCCGGTGCAAAAAGCAAAAGGAGGTATCATGATGAAATGGAACAAGAAAAAAGGACAATGGGGTCTGTTTTCAATCGCCATTTCTTTGCTGTTGCTGTTTATGGTCGGCCACTCAGAGGGCGGAGAGCTTGAACTGGTAAAACCGGACACCCTCATAGTGGCCTTCAACGGCGACATGCCCGGAACCGGTTGGCAGGACGGCAGACTCATCGGTCTCGACGGTGAACTGATGCATTGGATGGCGGATCAGCTCGGCCTCAAAGTGGAGCCGGCGCTGATGGAATGGTCGGCCGAGATCGCGTCCGTGAAGGCACGGCGGGTTGACATCATGCACGGGATGATGGGATGGAACAACCAGCGCATCAAAGTCATTAACATCACCGACCCGATTTATTACGGGGGCGCCAACATCACCCAGAAAAAGGGGCAGAACTGGAACTCCATCAAGGATCTGGAAGGCAAACGGGTGGCCACGATCACCGGTTTCGGTTGGATCGATGAGATTAAATCCATACCGGGCTTGAAGCTGAGCCTTTACGACACGAGCGATGCCGCCATCCGTGACCTTCTGGCAGGCCGCATCCAAGCATTGTTTGCCGATCCACCGCTGGTCCAATACGCCATCAGCAAAAACCCACAGTGGAACCTACACGCCTTGCCTATAAAAGAGAAAGATGTACCGGAATGGCCCCTGCTCAGCAGCAAATACAATATCGTCTTCGCCTTGAGCAAGGAAGCCCCCAACCTGCTGAAAGCTGTCAACGAGAAAATTGCAGAGATGTGGAAAACCTGCCTGAATCGCAAAATCGCCGCAAAATACGGGTTGGGCGATGAGTCCTGGTTTACACCGGGGAAAAACCTGAGAGTCGGTGAAGGCCCTGATTTTGACCGTCCTGTCGGTTGGAAACAGCCCGTATCTCCCGATAATTGCAAATAAGAAAACCCAGGCATTTGGAATTTTGTGAAGTGAGGGGGCGGCGGCGCCCCCTCACCACCTTTGTTTTACGGAGGAAATAAATGGCGGAGCCTCTTCTGCAAGTTGATGATTTGCATAAAAAATTCGGGGACCTCGAGGTGCTCAAGGGAGTGAGCCTTTCACTCTCCCAGGGTAGGAAATTGTCCATACTCGGACCCAGCGGGTCGGGTAAATCGACGCTGCTGCGATGTGTCAATTATCTGGAAGAGCCCACCAGTGGTCATATCTACCTTGAAGGGCAGCTGGTGGGCGAAAAACTCGTCAACGGCAAACATGTGCGCATGTCCTCCAAGGAACTGGCCCCGCAGCGGGCAGAAATCGGAATGGTATTTCAGAATTTCTACCTGTGGCCCCACCTGACGGCGCGGGAGAATGTGGCCATCGCACCCCAGAAGGTGCGCGGCATGTCAAAAAACGCTGCACTTGCACTGGCCGATGCGATGCTAGACAAGGTGCACATGGCTCACAAAAAATCGAGTTACCCCGAGCAGCTGTCCGGTGGTCAGCAGCAACGGGTTGCCATCGCCCGCTCTCTGTCCCAGGAGCCGAAGCTGATGCTGTTTGACGAGCCCACCTCGGCGCTTGATCCGGAATTGATCGGCGAGGTACTCAAGGTGATTCATGAGTTAGCCGACGAGGGCCGAACCATGATGCTGGTCACTCACGAAGTTCACTTTGCTAAAGATGTTTCCGATGAGGTCATCTTTATTGACGAGGGCAAGATTGCCCAAAAAGGCTCCCCCAAAGAAATTCTGGAAAATCCCGCAAACCCCCGACTGCAAGCTTTTCTCAATATTATTGGGGATTGATGACATGCTTGAAATTCTTCCATTCGATCCTCAACAGGCCATGAAATTCAGCTTGGTCTTGCTCAAGGGCGCGGTGATGACGTTGCAGATAACGGCCGGAGCGCTGTTGGTGGCTATTGTGATCGGCTTGGTCATGGCGGTGATCAAAACCTCCCGCCTCCGATTGCTGAGGCTGCTGGTGAATATCTATATTGAAATCTTCCGTGACGTGCCGGCGCTAACGTTGCTGTTCATTCTATATTTCGGGTTGGCCTACGGAGGGATTAAACTCGACCCTGTCTCAGCCGCCATCATCGGGTTGGGGGCAATCGGCGGCGCCATACTGACTGAAGTTTTCCGATCAGGATTTGAGGCCCTTCACTTTGGGCAGCGGGAAGCGGCCCTGGCGGTCGGGATGACACCTTCCATGACAATGCGCTACATCATTTTTCCCCAGGCAATTCGAATTGTCCTGCCCCCGGTAGGCAATTACGCAATCGGATTGCTCAAGGACACGGCCATTGTATCGGCCATCGCCGCTCCCGAAATAATGTTCTGGGCCCGGAATCTGGTGACGTCGACCTTTGAAACCACGCTGGTGTATGTCCTGGCCGCCGCACTGTATTTTTGCATGAGCTTTCCCCTTGCTCAGGTTGTCAATAAATTGGAGCAAAAACGGAGGTCCTGGCAATAATGGGATTCTGGCAAGGATATGTAGAATACTGGGATTATTGGTGGCCGCAGCTGGCAGCGGCGACCGGAAACACCATCTCTCTGACAGCGCTTTCCTATGTATTCGCTCTCATTCTAGGAATTCTTCTGGCATTAGGCCGACTCAGCAAAATCCGTTTGCTCCCACAGCTGTGCCGGGCTTACATAGAGTTCGTGCGAGGCATACCCGCTTTGGCACTGCTCTTTTTAATTTATTTCGGACTGGTTCCTTTAGGCATTGTCGTCAATTCTTTTATAGCAGCGGTGATCGGCCTGGGGATGAATCAGGGAGCTTATCTGGCGGAAGTTTTCCGGGGTGGCATCGAGGCCCTTCACAAGGGCCAGCGTGAAGCTGCCCTGGCTGTCGGGATGACGCCGCTAAAAGCCTATCGCTACATCATAATGCCACAGGCAGTGCGAATCGTCTTGCCACCTCTATTGAACATGCTGATCATTCTTCTCAAGGATAGTTCGGTGTGTTCCTTGATTTCGACCCCGGAGCTGATGCTCAGAGCCAAGGACCTGGCATCTATGTCTTTTCTCCCACTGCATGCGTACCTTCTGGCCGGATTGATCTATTTTCTAATGGCCTTTCCGCTGTCCCTAATGACCAAGCGGGTGGAGCGCCGTTTTCGCAAGGGCTTGCGCAGTGTAACTGCCTAACTGTTTTATTCTATAATGAATCGCGCGATTCGAGGGATCCTAAAAAATTTCGGCCTGGATACCGCACGGATCCGGAAACCGTCCGATGCCAAGCTCGCCCAGGTTTATTTCGTTGAAGACAGGTACGTGCTTCGATCCAGACCCCTGGAATCCGACACATCAGCCCGTTTTGCAACCGAATGCAGCCTGTGCGAAAAAGTGATGACGCTGACCGGTTTCCGTTTTCCACAGTATCAGCGGTCCACCTCCGGAAGCCGATTTGTCATAAGCGGAAGTAATTTTTGGACCCTCCACAAACGCATTCCCGGCTATCCGCTGGGCCGCTGGTTCGAGCTTCACCGGGCCGATGCGTCTGTTACCCATCAGGTTCTGAAGTCCTTGCACGATCTGCATGAGATGACCACGGGTCGTTTCGACGACAACATGATTGACCGAACCCGGCTATTTGAGTTGATAACTCCAGCGCTGGCACAGGCATCCGAATTTTTAAGTATGAAGGCCGTAAAACAGGTACGGTCGGCTTTAGACCGCGCAGTACGGTTCTGCGAATCATACCCATCTCGTGAGGGCGGTTTCGTTCACGGTGATTATCACCACGGAAATATCCTGGCCCGTGGCGGCAGAATCATCGGATTCATAGATCTAGACTGGTGCCGGGTCGGAAGTCCTTATGAGGATTTAGCATTTACGTTAATGATGCTGATGCGAGACTATGAGGGCTGGTCGCACAGCTTCCGGTGGTCCATGTATCATGATATGCTTGACTGCTACGGATTCGACGGGGACGCCAACCTGCTGTTCGATTACTTGATCCTCTACGCATTGTTCGATTGCAGCATTTTCAAATCCGCATGCTTTGATAACTCGGCTGCCTTTTTCGAATATCAGAAACAGTTTCTGGAAACGATGTGCCTCAGTTTTAAAGCGGATCACCATGGTTGATTCTAGCGTATTCATTTCAATGGTCGGCTGCGCGGGCTCAGGCCAGAGGCGGTGGTGGGGGAGGCAGCTCGCCGCGCTCCAGAGCCTCCCGGGCGGCCTTTACCGGTATGCCGGCTTCACAGGGCACACCCACCTGGCATAAACCACAGCCATAGCCTTCAAACTTATAGGTCTTTTTGACATATTCCCTGGAGCGAGCCAGGTGCTGTCGGCATTTTTCCTTGTCGTGGCCGGCCTCGGTAATCGCCCGGACCGGGCAACGATCAATACATTTACCGCAAGTTCCATTATCGAAAAAAAGACAATAGGCCCGGTGGTCGGAATACGGCCGGGGAGTCGCTTCAAGGGATATCTTGGCCACTACCGATCCAACCCGCATGGCTTTGCCCTTTGCGGTGATCAGCCCGTCGCACAGACCAAAAGTGCCCAGACCGGACGCATGGGCGGCATGACGTTCAGACCAGGAAGAAGCGTAGGAAAACCGTTTAGAGTTAACGATGGTCCAGTTGGAAACGAGCATTGGAGCGACGGCGGTATGACCGGCCTGTTCGAGACTTTTGGCCACGTGCTGACGCAAAGCGGCGTTGAACTCCTCACCGTAGATTCTGACCCGGGCCCATTCTTCGGCTGGATAGTTCTTGGCCCGGCGGTTCGCCTTGCGGACCAATTCCCGCTGGGGCAAGACCCATGAAATCACGGTGAGTTCTTCAGCGCCTGCTGATTCTTGCGGGCAGTGCTGATTGAAAACCTCCCAGGGGGTCCAGTGGAAGGCCCCTACATATTCCTTGTACTGCTGCCAAATCGAGTCGGCACCGGAAGCGAATCCGACCAGCACATCCTCCCATGCCGGATCGTCAGTTTTGTTTTTCATATTGTTTTGGGGTGAAGTGGCAATGAAATTTCGGATCAAATCTTTTATCCACTTCCGCGAAATATTGGCGCTGTTTTTCACTTAAAACCTCCTATTCACTGTGCGATGTGATCATTGAGATCGAATTCAGATAGAACCACAGATACTATTATTTGTGTTCTGCAAGTCAAGTAAATCTTTTATTTCTAAAAAAAGATGTTAAACTGACGGTTCTAAGACAAACAGGGATTAGTCGCTTGTTTTCAATATTCAAGAACCCGCTAATGGGATTGAAACCATGCGCCTGTTATCTGCAATACCATCACC